>NZ_BAABGM010000002.1:0-152691 GCF_039541575.1 Fodinibacter luteus
GTCCTGAGCCAGGATCAAACTCTCCGTTGATGTTCACAACCCAACACCCCCACCAACAAGCAAGGGCACCAGGAAAAAACATAACCCCAAAGGGCTTGTCCAGCTGAGCACAAACAACCAGCAAAACAATCACTGATAGTTCGTTGTCCAACCAAAGGAAAAACTCATCCACCACACCCCAGAACAACCCCACAACAGGGCCACCCCAGAACACGGCACGACGAGGTAAAACTTGGCATCGATTTTTGACACGCTGTTGAGTTCTCAAGAACCGGACGCGCACCAACGCCTCGCTCAGCGAGCTCGTCGTCGGGGCTTCTTCCGGGTTGCCGCCCCCACCGGGGTGTGAGCGACAGGTCCTGCATGACCCGCGTCCTTGCTTGGGCGACGGTCCGTGACCCGCTCTCGGAGCGGCCGGACAGATCGCGCTTGGATCTCGGCGGGGCGACCACTCTAGCACCCTCGGGCGCCAGCTCCAACTCGTCATCCGTGGGCCACGTGGTGGTCCGACGGATCCTCGTCGGGTGTGGGATCAGCTCGCGGGACCGGCCTGCTTGGTGCGGGATCTGCATCCCACCGCTTGGCGTCCGTTCCTCCCTCTCGGGCTGACGTCGACGACAGTAGACGACCCGTGACGGCGGCACCAAATCGGCTCCTCGGTCCGACCGGCCCAGCGGCGGTCAGCCGGCCCAGCGGCAGTCAGCCGGCCGGAGCCAGCCACACCCGCACCGGCAGGGGGTCGGTGCGCACGGGGCGGCGCTCGAGCACGTGCTCGTCCTCCCGGACCACGGTGTCGACGACGGGCGCGGGCGCCACCCCGAGCTCGTCGAGGGCCTCCGGGCCGTCGGCTGCGAGCAGGACGAGGCGCCCACCGCGGGCCGACACGGCGTCCGCCACCTCACGCACCGTCGACGCGAGCGCGTCCGCGTCGCGGTGCAGGCCGGCCGTCGTCGACAGCGCCGGCACACCGCACATCCCCCGCACCACCTGGGGCCACTCGTTCGCGGCCCGCGAGTCGACCGCGATGACGACGTCGCCGTCTTCGAGGGTGGCGCACACCTGCTCGACCGCGGCGAGGGACCCCCGCTCGACGCCGCCCGCCCGGTGCGGCCAGGTGGCCGCCACCGCCGGTCCGACGACGAGGGCCGCGCCGACCGCCACGACGGCCGGTCCCACCCACCGTGGCCCGGAGGCGGCCGAGCGGCGCAGGACCCGGTCGGCTCCAACCACGACGAGGACGACGACGAGGGGAAGGGCGACGAGCAGCCGGCGGTCGGCCCACGGGTGGTCGGGCGTGATGCCGGGGCGGAGCAGCGTGAGCAGGGTGGAACCGGCGGCGACGACCAGGGCGGGCAGCCACGCCTCCACGACGCCCCGGGTCGCGGAGGCCGTGGCCCGCCGCACGACGGCCGCGAGCACGACGAGGGCGACGAGCAGCGCCACCGGGCCCACGTACCAGGCCAACCACGTGACGGTCTGCTCGGCGTAGGTGCGGCCACCGTCGACGGGCAGGCCCTGCCGCGCCTGCATGCCGGCGACGTAGCGCGCGCCCGGGTCGTCGGGGTCCTGCCGGGTCACGAGCCACAGCGGGCGGCTCGCGAGGTAGAACCCCACGAGGAGCACCGCCACCCCAGCCAGGTCGGGCAGTCGCCGGACGACCCCCGCGGGGACACGACCCGGCACCCCGCGCCGGCGCACGACCAGCGCCCCCGCCGAGAGCACTCCCACGAGCACCCCCAGGGCCAGCAGCGGCACGAGGCTGCCTGCGATCGAGGCGAGGTACTGCCAGGAGAGCCCCACGGCGGCCACGGCGGACACGGCGACTGCGGCGCCCAGCCCCACGAGGAGCGGTCGGACCCATCGGGCACCGAGCGCTCCCCCGAGGGCGAGCACCGGCAGGAGCAGCACCACCTCCCGCAGCGCGTCGACCCGCACGAGCCCGGTGCCGCCGACGAGCACACCGGCGACGAACGCCGCGCGGGCGGACCCGTCGCGCAAACACGAGAAGCGACCCGACGGTGGAAGCCCGACGTCCCCACCGACCCCCTCGAGCACGCGGCCCTGCGACGACCGGTCGCCCACGAAGCCGACCGCCCCCGGGACGCGACCCTCGCCCTCGGTCCCCCCATCGACAGGGCCCCCCGGCGCCGGCACGCCGTCCCCGGGCAGCCGCGCTGTCGCCACCGCGAGCGTCACGGCGAGCAACCCCGACGTGAGCGTCAGCATCGCGAGCGGCTCCGAGTACGTCGCTCGGGCCGTGTGCACCACCGGGAAGAGCACTGCGACGAGTGCCGCGGACGCCACCCCGGCCCACGGCCCGACGACCCGGGCCACGAGCAGCCCGAGGGCGAGCAACGCCAGGCCCATGGCGAGCGCCGGCAGCACGAGCGCGGCATCCGCTCCGCCGACCCACCAGCCGAACGCGTAGACGACCGCCGGCCCGACGACGAACTGCGGCTGGACGGCCGGGGCCGTCGGTGACCCGACCTCGAAGAACGCCGGGCTCGCCAGGGTCACCCCCTCGAGACGGAGCACCTCGGCGCCGCCCACCGACGCCGGGTGGACGGGCACGACGCGGGCGTGCGTCGTCGCGAGGCTCACCGCGGCCTGGAGGTTGCTCGCGGCGTCACGCCGGGGCAGCACCTGCTCGGAGTGCGTCGCCCCGGCCCACACCGTGAACCCGACGACGACGGCGACGAGGCACGCCGAGGCCGCGACCGGCATCCGCACGCCGGGGAGACCTCGCACGCACCACGCGCACACGGCCGCGAGCACGACCGCCGTCGGCCACGCGACCCACGGCGACCACCACCCGAGGGCCGACAGGGCGGCCGCCGTCGCGCTGACGAGGACGACCCACAGGGCCGCACCGAGCGCCAGCGACGGCAGGAGCCGGGCCCTCACGACCCCAGGCTGGCGATGTGCTCGATGAGCCCGGTCGTCGACACCGACGGGGTGCGCGGGAGGTAGACGACCTCGCAGACGTCGGACACCCAGTCGAACTTGCCGGCCCAGTCGTCGCCCATGACGAGGACGTCGGCGCCGTGCTCGAGGATGTAGTCGCGCTTCTTCTCGAGGGACTCCTCGACGAACACCTCGTCGACGACCCGCAGGCTGGCGACGATCTCCATCCGCTCGTCCTGGGAGTAGACCGGGGCGCGGCCCTTCTTCGCGATGTTGAGGGCGTCGGCGGACACCCCGACGACGAGGCGGTCCCCGAGCTCGGCGGCGCGCTGGAGCACCCGGATGTGGCCGACGTGGAACACGTCGAAGGTGCCGAAGGTGATGACCGTGCGTCCGCTCATGGCGGGCAGCCTAGTGGCGGGACATCGCGGGGCCGGCCGGCCGCAGGGCGTGGACCGCCTCCCGCTTCCCCGCTCGGGCGGACCGTGCGGCTAGGGTCGCGACGGTGAGCACCCCGACGACCCCGGCCGACCTCCTGCGCCACCTCGTCGCCGCCGACCCCGGTCGCCCGCGCATCACGGTCTACGACGACACCGACTCGCCGACCCGGGGCGAGCGCGTCGAGCTGTCCGCGCGGGTGCTCGCCAACTGGGTCGCCAAGGCCGCCAACCTGCTGCAGGACGACCTCGACGTCGGGCCGGGCTCGACGGTGCGCATCGACCTGCCGCCGCACTGGCGCACGCTGTACTGGGCCCTCGCCGCGTGGTCGGTCGGCGCCTGCGTCGAGGTGCCGGCGGGGCGCACCGGTGCCGGCGTCGACGGGCGGGGAGCCGTCGGTGTCGCACCTGCCGGGGGCGTCCTGGCCGCTGGAGGCGGATCGGATGCCGTGCCGTCACCTCGTGCGTCGAGCGGCGCCGACGTCGTTGTCACGGATGCCGTCGACGCCGCCGCCGTTGCCGACGAGGCGGTGCTCGTCACCCTCGCCGCGCTCGCCCGGGCGGCGGCGGTGCCGGTTCCCGCCGGGGTCGTCGACGAGGCGCGCGAGCTCGCGACGCACGGTGACGTCTTCGAGGCCTGGGCCGAGCCGGGGCCCGCGGACGCCGCGCTGCGCGTCGTGGGTGGAGGGGCCGGGAAGGACGAGGCCTCCTTCGCCGGGCTCGTGCCCGGTGGGCCGGCGTCGGTCGGTTCGGAACGGGTGCACACCTCGACGCCTGACACGGTGGCGTTCCTGCGGCTCGCGCTGCAGGTGTGGGCGGGGAGCGGCTCGCTCGTGCTCACCCGGGGCGAGCCGGCAGCCGAGGTGCTGGCCTCCCGGCTCGAGGCCGAGGGCGTCACCCGCGCGGTCTGACGTCCCAGCGGCGACTGAGCCGGGTTCGGCGTACCGCAGGAGTGTCAGGGGCGCAGCTCACCGAGCGCCCGGCATCCCAGCGATCAGTCGCCTCCACGGCAGGGATGCCAGGGGCGCACCCCACCGCGCGCCCGGCATCCCTCGCGCCGGACGAACCCACGGCGGGACTGCCAAGAGCGCAGCTCACCGCGCGCCCGGCATCCCAGCGGACCAGTCGCCTCCACGGCAGGGATGCCAGGGGCCCACCCCAGCGCGCGCCCGGCATCCCCGCGCCCAAGGCGAGAGCGAACGCCTCGAACGTGTTGCAGATCACCCACGCGGCGAGCCGCGCTGCAGGCCCGGCCGCGTGGGTGATGTGCAAGGAGTCGGTCAGCGGGGCATGCGGGCCTCGACGGCCTTCCACGTGAGGGTTCCGACGACACCGGTCTGGGTCAGCTTGGCCGCCGCCTGGACCGACTTCACGGCCGCCTCCGTCGCCGGCCCGAACGAGCCGTCGACGGTGAGCCGCAGCGCCTTCTGCAGGGCCTTGACGGCGGTGCCCGTCGAGCCGCGCTTGAGCACCGTGCCCCAGTGGGGCAGGAGCGGGTGCACCTTCAGCTCGAGGGCGTTCCACGTCTTCGCGTCGACGACCCCGGTGGCGGTCAGTCCCTTCGAGGTCTGGAACTTCTTCACCGCGGCGAGGGTGAGCGACCCGAACGAACCGTCGACGACGAGGCCTCCCAGGCCGCGCTGGAGCACCTTGACGGCCGTCCCCGTCGCCCCCTGCTTGAGGACGGTGCTCTTGTACGCCGTGAACTCGGTCGCGAGCGAGGTGACGGTCGAGCCGGAGGTCGTCGTCGGCGTGACCGGGGTGTCGGCCATGAGGGCCTTCCACACCTTGGCGTCGGTGATGCCGTTGACGGTCAGGCCCTTGGCCTTCTGGTACTCCTTGACCCGCGCCTCGGTGGCCGGGCCGTAGGACCCGTCGACGGTGAGCTTGCCGATCGCCTTCTGCAGCGCCTTGACCGCCTCGCCCTTCGACCACAGCTTCAGGGTGATGCCCGCGTACTTGGCGAGCGGGTGCGTGCTCGCCGTCGGGCTCGGTGCGGTCTGCGTGGGGGCGGTGGCGTCGGCGATGAGCGCCTTCCACACCTTGGAGTCGGTGACGCCGTTGACGGTCAGGCCCTTGGCCTTCTGGTACTCCTTGACCCGCGTCTCGGTGGCCGGGCCGTACGAGCCGTCGACGGTGAGCTTGCCGATCGCCTTCTGCAGCGCCTTGACCGCCGTGCCCGTCGAACCCCGCTTGAGGACGACGTTGACGTACTGCTGCAGTGGGCTGCGGCTCGGGACGAGCCCGAGGGAGACCATCTTCGACCACGTCGCGTTGTCGAGCTTCTTCGTCGCGGTGAGGCCGTGCTTGGTCTGCCAGACGCCGAGGGCGGTGGCGGTGACCGGCCCGAACTTTCCGTCGGCGGTGACCCCGATGACCTTCTGGGCCAGGGCGACGTCGGGACCCTCCGCCCCCTGCTCGAGGAAGGGGTAGCCGCTCGCGGTGATCGTCGGCACGGCCGGCGGCGGGTTGTAGTACGGACCCGTGAGGGGTGAGGTCACCGCGGTCCCGCTCCACCACGAGGACCGCATCCGGGCCCCGTCCCAGTTGAACGAGAAGTGGATGTGGTCGGTGTGCGGCGACACGCCGTAGTAGGGGGCCCAGCCGCGGCCGGTGTCGTAGGCACGCCACATCTGCCGGTTCCAGATGATGTAGTTGATGCCGAACCGCTTCGCCATCGCCCCGGGCCGCCCCTTGCTGTCGGGGGCGGCGAGCCAGCGGGTGATCGCGTTGGCCAGGGCCCGCTGCTCGGCGTTGTTCGCGTTGATCATCCAGTCGAGCGCCCGGCCCTCACCGTGCTCGGCGGCGCAGTGCCGCAGGATGCCGTAGGTGCGCGAGCCGTAGGTCGCGTTGAGCATCTTCGCGAACGCCACCGCCCCGGGCTGGTTGTACGTCAGGCACTGGGTGCCCTTCTGGTACGGCGGCGCGACGTCGAGCGCGCTCGGCAGCGGCTTCGGCGGGGTCGGGGTGGGGTAGCCGGCCGCCTCCGCCTGGGCCGTCGCGAGGGGGAAGGCCAGCACGGATGCCGACACGGCACCGACCGTGCGCGCCGGGAAGCGGCGCTGGGGTCGGGGTGAGCTGGGCAGGGACAGGGCGGGCGGGTGGCTGGACACGCGAGAGTGCTCCTCGGACGGGGTCGTACACAGCGGTTGACACAGGGGGTCGAGACTCGCTCGGCACCTCTCGTCACACTCACCACACATGCCACATGAGATGACCGGGCCCCCCAGTTGTCCCACCCGCCCCGGAGGCCTCGCAACTCTTTCGGTGGAATTACACGGATGTACTTCTCAGGAGCCCCATCCGTCACGCAAATCCTCCGCGCTCACCGCCCGGAAGCCGCAGATCCTTCGGAGGCGTGTCCGCGCGGCCGGTGGCGCGCCCGCCTCCCGAGGTCACTAGAGTGCCCGGCATGGACAAAGTCGTCTCCACCCCTGCCGACGCCGTCGCCGGGATCACCGACGGGGCCACCCTCGCCGTCGGCGGGTTCGGGCTGTGCGGCATCCCCTCCGTGCTCATCGCCGAGCTGCACCGCACCGGCGTGCGCGACCTCGAGGTCGTGTCGAACAACTGCGGCGTCGACGACTGGGGGCTCGGCATCCTGCTCGCCTCCCGCCAGATCCGCCGCATGGTCTCCTCGTACGTCGGGGAGAACAAGGAGTTCGCGCGCCAGTACCTCGAGGGCGAGCTCGAGGTCGAGCTGACCCCGCAGGGCACCCTGGCCGAGCGGCTGCGCGCCGGCGGGTCCGGCATCCCGGCGTTCTTCACCCCGACCGGCGTGGGCTCCCAGGTCGCCGACGGGGGCCTGCCGTGGCGCTACGACTCCGAGGGCAACGTCGCGGTCGCCTCCCCCGCCAAGGAGGTGCGGGTCTTCGAGCGGGACGGGGTGCAGCGCGAGTACGTCCTCGAGCACGCGATCGTCGCCGACTTCGCGCTCGTGCGCGCGTGGAAGGGCGACCGGCACGGCAACCTCGTCTTCAACAAGTCCAGCCGCAACTTCAACCCCCTCGCGGCGATGGCCGGCCGGGTCACCGTCGCCGAGGTCGAGCAGCTCGTCGAGCCCGGCGAGATCGACCCCGACGAGGTGCACCTGCCCGGCATCTACGTCCAGCGGGTGCTGCCGCTCACCCCCGAGCAGGTCGCCGACAAGCGCATCGAGCGCCGCACCGTCACCCCGACCGCCGACGCGACGAGCAAGGAGTCCTGAGCATGCCGCTGACCCGTGAGCAGATGGCCGCCCGAGCCGCCGCCGAGCTCGAGGACGGTGCGTACGTCAACCTCGGCATCGGCCTGCCGACGCTCGTGCCCAACTACGTGCCCGACGACGTCGAGATCGTGCTCCAGTCCGAGAACGGCATCCTCGGCGTGGGCGCCTACCCCACCGAGGACGCCGTCGACCCCGACCTCATCAATGCCGGCAAGGAGACCGTCACCGTGCGCCGGGGTGCGTCGTACTTCGACTCCGCCACGAGCTTCGGGATGATCCGGGGCGGCAAGGTCGACGCCGCGATCCTGGGCGCCATGCAGGTCTCGGCCGGCGGCGACATCGCCAACTGGATGATCCCGGGAAAGATGGTCAAGGGCATGGGCGGCGCGATGGACCTCGTGCACGGTGCGAAGAAGGTCGTCGTGCTCATGGAGCACGTCGCCAAGGACGGTTCGCACAAGATCGTGCCCGAGTGCACGCTGCCGCTGACCGGCAAGGCCGTCGTCCAGCGCATCATCACCGACCTGGCCGTCCTCGACGTCACGGACCACGGGCTCGTGCTCCGCGAGCTCGCGCCCGACGTCACGCTCGACCAGGTCCGCGAGGCCACCGGAGCCCCCTTCACCGTCGAGATGGGCTGACCCGCCCTCTCGGGGAACCGCGCTACGGCACGGTCCACCACGTGCTGCGCAGCCCCATCGCCGCACGGAACGCGTCGCCGGAGACCGTCCGCGACCCCGCCGACCCGACGACGGTCAGGGTGACGATGCGCCCGCCCCACGCGTCGATGCCGTCGCGCTTGTCGATGCGCAGCGCCTTGAGGGTGCCCGTAGACGGGTAGGCCTTCTCGATCCGGCTGACCGGCAGCGAGGTCGTCCACCGGCTCGTGCTCCCGGTCGGCACCGCGTCGTACGGGTCGCTCTTGGACACCTGGTAGGGCAGGGACGTGGCGACCGTGCGGCCACCGTTCGACGAGCCGAACTCGGTGAGGGCGACGGCCCCGCCGGAGAAGACACCCACACCGCTCGTCGCGGCCACGGCCGCGGTCGTGCGGGGGTGCTCGAACGGGGTGAGGGTGCCGCCGGCCGAGTAGCCGGCCAGGCCCCGGTAGACCTGGCACGACGTCGAGTCGCACGTGTCGTAGGGGGTGCCGGCGGGCTGGCGGGAGGCCTGGCGGGCGGCGTACGACCGGGCCGCGACCGCCTGGGCCTCGAGGGCCGGCGTCGACCACGACGGCGGCATCTCCGCGGGCACGACGCTCTGGAGGTAGTAGTGCATCGGCACGACGCTGAGCGTCATGACCCCGGACCCCCAGCGCAGGCTGCGCACCGTCCGCCGGTAGTCGCGCTGCGTGCCGTTGGGCATGACGACGCGCACCTTGCCGAGCCCGGCGTCACTGAAGGACAGCGGCCGCGTCACCGCCCGCCAGCTGCTCGTGCTGCGCCAGGCGCCCTTCTCGAGCCACTGCAGGGTCAGCCCGCTCCCCTCGGGCACGAGCCGCCAGCGCTGCCGCAGCGACCCGTCGCCGTTGCGGACGTAGAGGGACCCGGTGCGCGTGCCGTCGGAGACGACGAGCCGGGGCTGGCTCACGACCTGGGTCGGGCCGGACCCGACGGCGGTGAGGCGCACCCGCACCGTGGGGTTGCCGATGGCGGCCGACCGCGTCGTGCCGGGGTAGTAGAAGGACAGGATCTGGCTCGCCGTCAGCCCTTTGAGCGCCGCACCGTAGGCGCCGTACTGGCTCATCCCGCGGCCGTGCCCGTAGCCCCGTCCCGACAGCGCGTACGACGTGCCGCTCGGACGGGGGAAGGTCTCGGCGGCCGATGCCGTGCCGAGGGCCTGCGCCCCGCCGGATGCCGTGCCGACGGCCTGCGCTGCGGATGCCGTGCCCGGCACCAGCGCGGAGTGCGGAGCCGCCGAGGTGGACGCGACGGGCAGGACGACGGTGCCCGCGAGGACCGCGGCAGCGGCGAGGATGCGAACGGCTCCCATGACTGACCCTGACTGCTCGGGGCGGACGTGCCGCGGCCGGTGCCGCTCGTGAGGCTCCGGGACCGACGCGGTGGTCCGACGGTGCGGTCGAGTGTGTCACAGGAACACCATCGGCCCCTCCTCTACCACAGAACTCGTCCGCCCCTCGCTATATGCTGCCCCGCATGCCGCCCGTGTCGCCCCTGTCCTCGCGACGTCCGGACGGCGTCACGCACCGCACGGCGCGACCCCGGTGAGCCGCGACGACGCGCGACCGCCGGGATCCCCGGGCCCCGGGGACGACGAGCCGGCACCCGACGACGACGCGGCGGCGTCCGCCGGCGAGACGGCATCCGGTGGCGATCCGACGGCAGCCGGCGGCGAGGCGGCATCCGGTGGCGATCCGACGGCATCCGGTGGCAAGCCGACGGCAACCGGCGATCCGACGGCATCCGGTGGCAAGCCGACGGCAACCGGCGATCCGACGGCATCCGGTGGCGATCCGACGGCATCCGGGATCGGCCGCGACCCCGCCCGCAGTCCCGAGGCGTCCGCCCCGACGGGCAGCCTGCGCTCGCGCGCCGCGCTCAGCACCTACGCGACGGCCGTCCAGGGCCTCGGCCGGCTGCTCTACAGCGTGCTCATCGGCAACCTCGGGTCGCGCGAGCTGCTCGGCCAGACGAACACCTCGCTGTCGCTGTCGGTGCTCACGAGCCAGCTCTGGGCGGCCCCGGCGGCCACCGCGGGAACCCGCTTCGTCGCCCTGCGGGCCACCCTCGGCGACCCCGAGGGTGCCGCGACGGTGGCCCGGCACATCGCGAACCGCACCGCGCTGCTCGGGCTGGTGCTGCCGACCTCGGTCGCGCTCGCGGGGTCGCTGTGGCTCGGCTTCGGCACGGCGCAGACGATCGGCACGGTGCTGCTCGCGTACGCGTACTCGATGTACAGCACCCTGCGCGGCGTGCAGTACGGCAGGTTGCGCTTCCGGCACGTCGCGGTCTGGGACACGGTCGCCGCCGCCACGGCCCTCGTCGCCGTCGTGGTCGTCCTCGCGCTCGACGTCACCGTGCTCGCACTGCTGCCGATCACGCTCGGCTACGCCCTCTTCGCGGTCGCCTCGTGGCCGGCGCGGGCGGCCGGACGGGTCGACCCGGCGGTGCGCCGCGAGATCGACCACTTCGTGCTCTTCGGCGCGGTGAGCGGGCTCGCGAGCGGCGGGCTGCTCCAGCTCTCGCAGCTCGCCGCGCACTCGTACGCGGGGCCGGCAGAGGCCGGCGACTACGCCGCCGCGCTCACCCTGGCCACTCCGGCGTCGATGCTCTCGATCGCGCTGAGCACGGTCCTCGTCCCACCGCTCGTCGCCGCCGCCGGACGGGGCGACCGGGCCGCGGTGCACTCGCACAGCGACGCCATCGCCCGCCGCCTCACCGCGATCTTCGTCGGGCTCTTCGGGGTGCTCGTCATCGTGAGCCCGCTCGCGATCGCCGTCGTGTGGGGTGAGGAGTACCGCGCGGCGGCGGCCATCCTGCCCGTCCTGCTCGTCGCCGTCATGCTCACCTCGATCGCGCTCGGGGCCGCGACGACGCTGCAGTCCACCCGCGCCCGAGGACCTCGGGCGGTCGCCTACCTCAACGTCGCCGGCCTCGTCGCCAGCCTCGCCGTCTGGCCGGTGCTCGCGCCGCGCCTCGGGACGACGGGTGTCGCCCTCGGCTACCTCGTCGGGGCGGGCCTGGCCTCGCTCGGCGCGCTCGGCACCGTGTGGCGGGTCGAGCGGCACCGCTGGGTCGACCTCGCCGCCAGGCTCGTGGGCGGCACCGCGCTCGTGCTCGTGCTCGCCGGGCTGGCCCGGGGGGTCGAGGGCCCTGCCGGTGCGGTCGCGCAGCTCGGTGCCGCGGCGGCCTTCGGGCTCGTCTGGCTCGCGCTCAACCGCCGGGAGGTCGCCGCCCTCTGGGCCACCGTGCGCGGGCGGAGTGCACCCCCCGCCACCACCTAGAATCGCAGGGTGCCGCCGACCCTCACCGTGCTCATGACCACCTACCACGGGACGTCGGTCGAGGAGCTCGAGCGGTCCGTCGCCTCGATCACCGGCCAGACCCGCCCCCCCGACGAGTTCCTCGTCGTCGTCGACGGTCCCGTCCCGCGGGCCCTCGACGACGCCCTCGCCGCCGCGGCCGCCGCCCACCCCGGCATCCGGGTCGAGCGCCTCCCGCGCAACGTCGGCAGCGGGCTCGCGTCGGCGCGCGGGCTCGAGCTCGCGACGGGTGACTTCGTCGCCCGCCACGACTCCGACGACGTCTCGCTGCCGCACCGCCTCGAGCGCGAGATGGAGGTCATCGCCGCCCACGACCTCGACCTCGTCGGCTCGGCGATGCTCGAGTTCGAGGGCAGCCCCGACCACGTCGTCGGGGTGCGCCGCACCCCCCGCACCCACGATCAGATCGCCGCGCGGATGCGCCTCAACAACCCCATCAACAACCCGACCGTCGTCTTCCGGCGGCGGCTCGCGCTCGACGTCGGCGGGTACGCCGACCTGCGCTACATGCAGGACTACGAGCTCTTCGCGCGCCTGCTCGCGGCCGGCGCCCGGGCCGAGAACCTCGACGAGCCGCTCGTGCTCTTCAACGCGGGCCAGGGCATGATCTCGCGGCGCGGAGGCTGGCGGATGCTGCCCTACGAGTGGGACGTCCAGCGGCGGCTGCGCGACACCGGCACGATCGGCACGATGCTCCTCGCCCGCAACATGGTCGTCCGCGGCGCCTTCCGCGTCATCCCCCCGACACTGCTCAAGCGCGTGTACGCCGTGCTCTTCCGCCGCGGGGCCGAGCCGCCCCCCGTGCCCCCCGTGCCCTCCGTGCCCCCGGGCGCACCGTGACCGGCGCCGGCGCCCGGCTCACCTGGGTCATCGTGTCCTACGGCGGGGTCGACGACGCGGTGCACCTCGTCGAGTCGCTCGGGGCCGACGCCCCCGTCGACGTCGTGCTCTGCGCGAACCGCCCCGGGGACACCGCGGCCGCGACGACCGCCTTCACCGGCGACCCGAGGGTGCGCGTGCTGTCGTTCGAGGACAACCCCGGCTACCTCCCGGCGCTGAACCGGGCGCTGCCCGACATCGACACCTCGCGCCCGGTCGTGCTCTCGAACTGCGACCTGCTCGCGGACCCGGGCGTCGTCGACGAGCTCGTCGCCCGGGTCGAGGCGTACCCGGATGCCGGGTGGCTGGCCCCCAGCGTCATCGGCAGCCTCGGCCAGGACCAGAACCCCAACCTCCTGCGGCCGCCGTCCGCGCGCTGGCTGCGCGCGCTCGCGGCCGTCCACCGGTTCCCGCCGGTCGCCGACCTCCTCCTGCTGCGCAAGGAGGGCCACAGCTCCCGCACCGTCGACGGGGTCGCTGCCGGCACCGCCGTCTTCGCCGGGCACGGGTCGTGCGTCGTGCTCACCCCCGCGTTCTTCGCCGCGGGCGGGTCGTGCGACTACCCGTTCGCGCTGTTCGGCGAGGAGCTGTGGTTCGGGCGCGAGTGCGCCCGGCTCGGCCTCACCGTGCGCTACGTCCCGAGCGCGGTGCTCCGGCACGCCGAGCACGCGGCCACCGGGCGCCGGCGCCGCGGCCACGTCGCCCGGGTCAAGTACGAGGGGCTGCGCTGGTGGGCCCGGGCCGCGCGGGACGCCGGGTGGTGACGGCTCCCCCCGCGACCCGTGCGTCGTGCGGGGGACGTGGCGGCTGCGCCGTAGGCTGTCCGCGATGAGCAGCGCGCACCCCGTGAACGACGACGTCTGGCTCGTGGTCCCCCTCTTCAACGAGGAGACCGTGATCGCCGACGTCGTCCGCGACGCCCGCCGCACCTTTCCCCACGTCGTCGTCGTCGACGACGGCTCGTCCGACCACGGGGCGGATGCCGCGGCCGCTGCGGGGGCGGTCGTCGTGCGCCACCCGGTCAACCTCGGGCAGGGGGCCGCCCTGCAGACCGGGTTCGCGTACGCCCTCACCGTGCCGACGATGCGCTGGGCCGTCACCTTCGACTCCGACGGCCAGCACCAGGTGTCCGACGTCCTCGAGATGCTCGACAAGGCGCGCGCCGAGGACCTCCAGGTCGTCTTCGGCTCCCGGTTCCTCGACGACCGCACGACGCCGAGCTTCATGAAGAAGATCGTGCTGCGGCTCGCCGTCGGCTACACGAACCTCACGACGGGCACGAAGCTCACCGACGCGCACAACGGCCTGCGGCTGCTGCGCCGCGACGTCGTCGAGCGGATCGACATCACCCAGAACCGGATGGCCCACGCCTCCGAGCTCGTCGCGCAGATCGGCGAGATGAAGGTGCGCTACGGCGAGAGCCCGGTCCACATCCTCTACACCGACTACTCGAAGGCCAAGGGCCAGTCGCTGTGGAACTCGGTCAACATCCTCGTGGAGCTGATGTTCCGGTGAACCCCGTGGTCATCATCCAGGTCGTCCTCATCGCCCTCGTCGTGCTCGTCGTGGCGCGGCTCTTCCGCTCCCGCGGCGCCAGGGCACAGGCGATCCGACGCATCGGGCTCGTCGTCTTCGCGGCCTTCGCCGCGGTGTCGATCCTCTTCCCCGACGTGTGGACCACGATCGCCCAGAAGGTCGGCGTCGGTCGTGGGACCGACCTCGTGCTCTACGCCCTCGTCGTCGCGTTCCTCAGCTTCACGGTGACGACGTACCTGCGCTTCCGCGACCTCGAGACGAACTACACCCGGCTGGCCCGTCGGATCGCGCTGTCCGACGTGCAGACGCCGGACCAGCCCGACGACCCGGCGTCATGACCCCCGCGCCCCCGCTCGAGCGGCTCGGCCGCTCGGTCGTCACGTCTCAGGCCCGGGTGGTCCCCTGGTCCTCGTTGTAGCGGGCGAGCACCTCGTCCATCGGGCCGTCCATGACGAGCTCGCCGGCGCGCAGGTACAGGCCCCGGGTGCCGAACCGCTTGAGGTCCTTCTCGGAGTGGGAGACGAGGAAGAGGGTGCGCCCCTCGGCCAGCAGGCTCTCCATGCGGGTGTAGCACTTCTCGCGGAACGCCTTGTCCCCCACGGCGAGCACCTCGTCGACGAGGAAGATCGGCTCGTCGAGCGAGGAGATGACGGCGAAGCCGAGGCGCACCTGCATCCCCGACGACAGGTGGCGGTACGGCCGGTCGAGGGCGGCACGCACCTGCGGCCCGGCGAAGTCGACGATGTCCTCGAACCGCTCCTCGATCTGGTCCTTCGACAGGCCGTGGAGGCCGGCCTGGATCCACAGGTTGTCGCGGCAGGTCAGCTCGCCGCGGAACCCGCCCGTCAGCTCGATGAGGGGCGCCACACCGCCGTCGACCCGCACGGTGCCCGTGTCGGGAAGGAGCACCCCCGCGATGACCTTGAGCAGGGTGCTCTTGCCGCTGCCGTTGCCGCCGACGAGGCCGACCGCCTCGCCCCTGTGGATGTCGAAGCCGACGTCGCGCAGTGCCCAGAAGGTGTCCGTCGAGGTCGAGGCGCGGCCGTGGAACAGGAGCTCGCGCACCTGCATCTTGCGACGGCGGGAGGTGTAGAACTCGATGCCGACGCCCTGGGCGCTGATGACGACGCTCATCGGCTCAGATCTCCTTCAGCACGGAGCGCTCGAGCCTGGAGAAGGCCCAGAACCCGAGGACGACGAGCAGGAGGGACATCACGACGCTGACGCCGACGTCGACCCACGACACGCCGCGCTCGAACAGCCCGCCGCGGTACAGCGACAGGATCCCGTTGAGCGGGTTGAGGATGAGCACGGCGCGCAGCTGGTCGGGCACCGACTGAAGGCCGTAGAGCACCGGGGAGAGGTAGAAGAAGAACCGCAGGAAGATGCGCACGACCCGCTGCATGTCGGTCGCGAGGACGGTGACCGGCGCGAGGAGGAGCCCCAGCCCGACGAGCAGGAGGAACTGGAGGACCAGCGCGAGCGGGAAGAACACGAGCTCCCAGTCGAGGTCGACCCGGCCCCGCGCGAGGTAGTAGATGACGAAGCCGACCAGGATCGGCAGGGACAGGACGTACTCGACGCCCTTGGCGACGACGCAGCGGATGACCCACACCTCGCGGGGCAGGTTGGTGGATCGCACGAGGCGGGCCTCCTGGATGAGGCTCTTCGTCGTGTCGGTGACCGCCCCCGTGAACCACTGCCACGCGAGCAGCCCGGAGAGCAGGTAGAGGAAGTACGGGGTGTCGGCGACCCGCCCTGCCTTGAAGATGAAGGTGAAGACGACGAAGTACACCGAGGCCATGAGCAGCGGGTCGAGGACGGTCCAGACGTACCCGAGGAGGCTGCGGGAGTAGCGCACCCGCAGGTCGCGCTGGACGAGGGTCCACAGGATCTCGCGCCGGCGGGCCACCGCCGCGATGCGCTTGATCAACGCGGTGACCTCGATTCGGCGGGACGTGGGCGAGGGCGGCGGTGGGCACCGCGCCGTCGCGAGGATACGGCAACCCCGCGTGCCCGGACCGGAGCACGCATCAGATGTCGCGCTCGAGGCGGAGCACGCCGTCCTCGTCGCGCACCATTCCGTCGGCGACGAGGGTCGCCCGCAGCCTGGCGTACTCGCCCGGGTCGCCGTGGGCGAAGTGCGCGAGCCGGGTGAGGAACAGGGCGACGGACCGGAAGCTTCGGCTGATGACGAGGTTCGGGGTGCCGGTCGTGCAGTTGAACTCGGTGACCGGGGTGCGCCAGTCGCCGTAGTTCTCGGTGAGGTAGCGGTCGGCGTCGGCGGGGCCGAGGACGTCGACCCCGGCGAGGGTGTACTCGGCCAGGTCGAAGACGCTGTTCTCCCACCGGTGGATCGACGACCCGTGCCAGAGCCGGTCGCCGTCGCGGTGGTGGACGAAGACGTCGACGTTGATGCCGTTCTCGTGGATGAGCTTGACGAGGGCCGGGGCACGCTCGACGGCGTACCGCCCGGGTGCCGTCTCGACGACGGTCTGGGCGTCGTCGAGCTTCTTGACGACGAAGCGCGGTGCCCTCTCGAGGGCGCGCACCATCGCGTCGAGCACCTCCGGGTGCTCCGGGTCGTGGGTGACGCCGACGTCGATGTCGTAGTCGTGGGCCAGGAAGCCGCCCTCGCGCACGACGCCGAGGAAGGTGCCCGAGATGACGTACCACCGCCACTGCCGCACCGGCAGGGCAGCGGCGAGGTCGCCGAGGGCCGTGCGCGCGTCGTCGACGGAGAAGTCGCCCTCGCGCTCGCCGGTCGCCGCTCGGCGCCCGCCGTGGGCGCTGCTGATGAGCGGCAGGAGGGCGTCGGCATGGGCCCGGAAGTCGGCCCGCAGGTCCTCGATGTCCCGGGCCCCCGCGTCGAGCTGGGCGTGGATGCGCGCCGCCCGCACGAACAGGTCGTCGGCGCGCCACAGGTGCTCGGGCAGGGCCCGGCGGCGGTGGGCGATGAACGCCTCGAGGGCCTCGAGGTCGGCCGGCTCCGCCCCGAGGGTGAAGTCGAAGAAGTCGTCGGTCACCGTCTCGATGCCCGGCCACCCACGGCGCAGCACCCAGCCGGCGAGCCGGAAGCCGTACTTCGTCTCGTCGTCGACGAACTGCGTGCGCACGAGGTGCGCGATCGACGGGCGGCCGGTCACGGCGAGGGTGCCGGCCCAGGCCGCTCCCCCGACGCCGTGCCGGAAGGCCGGCGAGTGGCTGCGGTTGAGGAAGTTGAGGAGCGAGTACGACTTGGCGAGCTTCACGTCGCCCCGATGGCACGGTAGAACTCCGCCATCGCCTCGTCGTTGTACCTCTGGGCGTCGAACGGTGGGTTGGGCACTTCTCCCCTCAGGGCCGCCGCCATCCCCTCCGTCAGCGCCTCTTCGGACCTCTCCACGACCAAGCCCGACCCGGGTGGTATCGCTCCTCCCACCGAGCCAAAGGCGGTCGAAACCACAGGCAACCCGAGCACCCGGGCCTCGAGGATCACCATCGGCTGGCCTTCGTAGTCGCTCGACATGACGAACACGTCGCAGTCCGCCATCAGCGCCCACGGGTTGTGCAACAGGCCAGTGAAGTGGACACACTCCGCCACGCCGAGGGACTCCGCCAGGCCACGGACCCCTTCGAGGAGCGGCCCGTCACCAATGATCACGAGCTCGGCGTCGGCGTGCCGCGCGAGCAGCGCCGCGAAGGCGCGGATGAGGCGGGCATGGTTCTTCTCCGGTGACACCCGCCCCACCGTCACGAACCTCGTGCGCGACGATCGGGGCGGCACGGCGCCCAGGGCGAGGCGTCGGGCAATCTCCTCCTGGAGGTGGGGCACGTCGTGCTGGACTGCGAGGACGTCCGGAGTCGCCACCAGCTCGTCGGCGTCCTCGTCGGCCGACGGAATGGGCTCCAGGATGTGGTCGCCCGGCCACTCCCGGGCAGCATCGGGGTGCCCTGCAGCGGCAGCGAGGATGCCCTGGGCATCGATCGTGTTCCGCGCGAAGGTGAACTTCGATGCAGGGGCGAAACCGGCGAGGTGCTCGGCGTTGATGTCGCGCAGCGCCTCACTGACGGAGACCAGGTTGTCGTAGAAGCGATAGGACGAGAAGACAGCGCCCAGGTGGTGTTCGAACGGGCGAGCGCCGTCGACCATTCGCATCTGGTCGGCCTTGAGGTCGTTGTGCAGCCAGATGGATCGGTGCGAGGTGGGGGCCTCTGCCATGAGGAAGGACCAGAACGGTGAGTACCCGCTGAAGTCCACGAGGTGGTCGAACCTCGCCGACCCGACGCAACGCCGCCACTCGGCATTGAGCAGTGCCAGCATCTTCTGCAGCTGCTGCGGCGACATGTCACCGCCCTGCTGAAGCAGCCGCCGCCGCTTCCGGCGGTGGGCCTTACCCGTGGTGAACCGCCCGATACGCGCCAGTCGGCGCACCTCCGGGGGGATCCGCCCCGCGTTGATCGCACGGTCACCCCGGCCCGAGTGCCGGTACACGGCCGTGACGTCGAACCGGGAGTGGTCGATACTGCGCAGGAGGTTCAGGGCAGACGTCGTGATCCCGTTCGACTTCAGTCCGCCGAGGTAGATCAGCACCGTCGTACGACCGTCGGAACGGACCGGGGACACGGACAGCCCCTGCGTCCTGCCCCGCCAGACGACGTCGACGACTCGCTTGGAGGCGAGCCCGTCGTCCTTGGCTGCGAACCGCTCCTTCGCGGCCCGGTACACCAGGGCGTGGGTGACCTGCGGGTCCAACTGGGATCCGGATCCCACGGCGAGGATGCGCTCGGCTGCGGCCTCGAGGTCGGTGACGAGCGGGCCGGGCAGCTCGTCCTCGGCCAGGTACAACCCGCGGGTCGCGGCATACTCCGTGAGGTCCGGGGCGAACAGGACGAGGGGAAGATCAGTGGCGAGCGCGTCGAACAGGATGCTGCTGAAGTCCGTGACGAGAACGTCCACCACCGCGAGCACGGCGTTGGCGGGGATCTCGTTGGGCACGAGCTGCCCCGCGGCCTCCGGGTGGGTCAGGGCCAGGTCGTACACCTGCTGGTGCACCTTGAGCAGCACCCGGTGGCCGGCCCCCAGCAGGCGGGACAGGTGCTGTGTGCGGGTCAGCAGGTCGAGGGCATCGTCAGCAGCGTCGGAGAAGCTCGCCCCGCGCCACGTCGGCGCGTAGAGCACGATCCGCTCGGTGCCCGTGCCGAGGTCGAGGCCGGCTTCCACGAGCTGCTGGCGGACCTCCGACCGTGCCCCTCGGTCGAGCACCTGCCGGTCGGTGCGGGGGCCGCCTTCCTCGATGATGCGCCCGGGGTAGATGTTGAGCAGTCGGTACGCGGACTCGTACATCGTGCTCGTCATGTAGGGACTGCTCGAGAGGACGAAGTCGCACATGAGGAAGTTGCGCAGGACATTGCGGGTGGCCGCCGTCTCGCCGGGCTCGTCGTGACCCATCCTCTTGAGGGGTGTGCCGTGCCACGTGTTGAGGTAGACCTGACCCTCGCGCTTGGCGAACGCCGCCGGAAAGGTGGCGTTGTTGACGAGGAACCCGGACGTGGCCAGCGCCCTGACGTAGGCGTAGCTCCCTCGGCGCACGAAGGACACCCTCGGATGCTGCTCGATCTCGCGCAGGTGCTCGGTGACCGCGACGTCCTCACCGAGGACCCACACGTGGTGGAGGTGCTGGAGGTCCTCAGCGCCGAGAAGCTCGCGGAAGATAGCTTCGGGATGGCACAGGACCCCCCGACCGCCGAACGCTTCGTAGAGGACGACGTCGGGGCGGACCGGCAGCCTGGCGGTCGCGTGGTACCACTCGTTGCGAATCGCCTTGCGCACCTGCCGCGGCAGTCTGAGGAGGCTGTCCACGGCACTACGACCTTCGGGCATGTGGGGGCGACTCCTGCACGGGGATTGGGGGGGCGGCGCACGCAGTCTACCGGGGGTTTCGGTCCCCATGACGACGTCGCGTAGCCTCGCACCGTGCTGACCCCGGGTACTCACGCATGGGCCGACGCGATGCTTCCCGCCCTCGTCGCGTTGGCGCTCCTGCTGCTTCCCGGCTTCGTGCCGCTCGTCCTCATCGGGCTGAGGCCGACTGTGGCGGCAGCGGCCTCCCCGGCCCTGTCGACGGGGATCGTCGTGGCGGCCGGGAGCGTGGCGGCGGCTCTCGACCGGCCCTGGACGGCCACGATGCTCCTCCTCGGCACCGGGCTCGCCTGGCTGGTCGCGGCGGCCGCCTGGTTCGGCCTGCGTGCTGCCCGGGCGCGATGGTGGCCGGGGACGCAGGGTGACCGGTCCCTGTCGAGCACGGCGGGGCCCGAGCGGGAGGGCCCGGCGTGGGCGTCAGCGACCGCGCTCCTCCTGGGGACGCTCGCCGCCGCCTCGATCGTGGCGTTCGTCCTCACTCGGTCGGCGGACTCACCGGAGGAGTTCCCCCAGCACCCCGACACGATCTTCCACCTCGGGGTCACCCAGTGGATGGCCGAGAACCGTGACATCTCGTATCAGCACGGCACGACGTTCGCCCGAGGACCGGTGACGTCCGGGTACCCCATCGGACTGCACTCGATGGCGGCCTCGGTGGCCCTGTTCACCGACGTACCGGCGGTGGTGGCTGTCTCCGCCATCGTCCTCGTGACGGCCGGCGTCATCTGGCCGCTCGGCGTGGGCGTGGTGGCGCGAATTGCCTTCGGTGGTGCCGTGGTCGCCGGTGTGGGAGCTGTCACGAGCGTGCTCTTCGTGGCGTTTCCGTTCATGCTCATGGGCTTTGGGGTCCTTTGGGCCAACCTGTACGGCCAGGCCCTCCTGCCCGGCGTCCTCGCTCTCGGCCTGACGGTCACGGCTGGCCTGGCTCCCAATCTCGGATCGACGGACCCCGTCGGACGGGGCTTTCTGGCTGCTGCCATCTGCCTCCCCGGCCTGGCACTGGCCCATCCCCAGGCCGTGATCACGGGCATCCTGTTCCTCGCCGCCGCCGCACTCGTGGCGGCTGCCCGCCGAGCCCGCGCCCCGGTGGGTACTCCGTGGCGACGACTACCGGTGACGGTGATCTCGTCAGCGTTGGTGGTCGGCGTGGTGGCGTCGCTCATCATCACACCGGGGAGCATGAAGGCCACGGGAGCGCCGGGTCCCGAGATGAGCGTGCACGACGCCCTGCAGGACGTCGCGGGCTTCGCACCCCGGGTCGCGACCCCTGCCTACCTGCTCGGGGTCACCGTGCTGGTCGGCTGTCTCGCCATCGTCCTGTGGTTCCGATCGGCCCTGTGGGTGCTTCTGGGCCTGACCGTGCTCGTCACCGCCTACTACCTCAACACCGCGGTCGACACACCCACGGCCCGCTTGCTCACCTGGCCCTGGTACAACAACGCCATCCGGATCGCCGCAGTGGGTGTGCTCCCCGCAGCTCTCACGGCCACAGCGGCGATCCTCGGCCCGGCTCGCCTCGTCGGCCGACACCGAAGCCCGGGGTGGGCGTGGGAGGGGGCCGTGGCCGCGGCAGTCGTCGCCGCCCTCGTCATCCCACCATCGGCGTGGGTACGGCGCGACGTGAAGTGGCTGCGCCCGTACTTCCACCCGGGCGTCGCGAGATCATGGGCGAACCCCGAGGAGCTCGCGGCCCTGCACGAGCTGGCCGCCCAGCTGCCGGACGACGCCGTCGTCGCCGCAGACCCGTGGAAGGGCGGCACGTACATGTACGTCGTCGGAGGGACCACGATGCTCTGGCCGACGGAGAAGGCGAACACCACTCCGTCGCTGCGGCTCCTCGGGCTACGACTGGATCGCGTCGGCGACGAGCCCGCGGTGTGTCAGGCGGCCCTCGACCAGGGAGTCACGCACGCACTCACCGGCGGCGTCCCGTTCCTGTGGGGTGGAAGTCGATCCCGTCGGCAGTACGTGGGGGTCGCGCGCGTCTCGAACTCCCCGGCGTGGCGGGAGCTGTCGGCAGCCGGGCCCTACCGGCTCTTCGAGATGGTGGACTGCGCCGACCGCCCTGGCGGCTAACCCGCCGAGCAGACGCTCGCGAGGTCGGCCGTGTCGGCGTCCGGGTCGCTGCCCGGACGCTCCATGACGGCCTGCTTCCTCGGCTCGTCGCCGTCCCCCTCCTCGCCCGCCTCGTCCGCCGCCGGGGATGCCGGGGCGGCACCGGGTGCGGTGCTCGGCGCGGCGTCCGGAGCGGTGGCCGGGGCGGCCGCGCTCGCCTCCTCGGCCTCCTCGGACCGCTCGATGGCCGCGGCGACGGTGTCGTGGACGACCGCGGGGTCGTAGTCCCACGGCTCGATGAGCGGCGGCACGAAGTTCACCGAGGTGATCTTCTGCTGCTTGGTCTTCACGGCCAGCTCCCCGAGGCTCGCGAGCGCGTCCTGCGGGATGTTCGTGCGGAAGACGCCCTTGGTCGCCTTGGCGATGTCGCCGAAGTTGAGCACGACGGTCTGCGGGTCGAGCTGGCGGATCATCGCGGTGACGACGCACCGCTGGCGGGCCATCCGCTCGTAGTTCGTCGAGTTCGCACGGCTGCGCGCGTACCAGAGCGCGTCGTGGCCGTCGAGGTGCCGCTCGCCCGCATCGATCCAGCCCCTGATCTGCGCCTCGGAGCCGATCGGTGTCCGCCGCTGCACGGTGATGTCCAGGCCGCCGACGGCGTCGACGAGGCTGCGGAACCCCTTGAGGTCGACGAGCACGTGGTACTGGATCTCCAGCCCGGACAGGGCCTCGACCGCCTCGGTCGTCGCGACGAGGCCGGGGTCGTCGGTGCCGGGCGGGAACTCCTTCGCGTGCTCCTGCCCCCACGTGTAGAGGCCGTTGAGCAGGCACTCGTCGCCACAGGTCCAGCCCTGCGGCATGAGCCCTGCCATGACCGACCCGGGCCGGAAGCTGATGTGCTCGGTCTCGCGGGAGAAGCCGAAGAGCACGGCGCGCCCGGTGTCGGCGTCGACGCTCGCGAGCTGGATGCTGTCGGGCCGCAGCCCGGTGCGCCCGGCACCGCTGTCACCGCCGAGCAGCAGGATGTTGTAGCGCCCGTCGACGGCGCCCGCGGCCTCACCCGCGCCGAACAGGGACGTCATCGCGGCCCGGGCGGCACCGACGTTCATGCCGGCGTACGCCGCACCCCCCGGCAGCACGAGGAGGAGCACGAGGAGCGAGACGAGCAGCACGCGACGGTCGCGGCGGGGCAGGCGGTCCGGCCGGCCGAGCCGCCACGCGTCGACGAGGAGCACGGCCCACAGCACCGCGATGCCGAGCAGCACGGCCTGCAGCACGGCGAGCGTCCACCGATGGGTCAGCAGGGTGAGAGCAGCGGTGCGGCTCACGAGGGCGAGCAGCCCGACGAGCACGGCCACCCCCACCACGCCGAGCCAGACGCGCAGAGCGAAGCGCCCGAGCGACCGGTGGCCCGCGGCCAGCTGCGCCGTGCCCGGCAGGACGACGGTGAGCCCGAGGAGGGTCACGGCGCGGCGGCGGTCGCGACGGGTGGTGCCCGGTGCGCGGGTGTCGACCCGGATCGGGGCCTCGGCCGCCCCGCGCTCGAGCACGGCGGAGCCGCGCTGGTGTCCCATGGGTCGTGAGTATCGGTGCCCCGGACGCCGCGGTGACCGAGGCGCGCCGGGGTGTGGGCGAGATCGCGGTCAGGGAGAACCCAGACTTCGTTGGCAGACTGGGGGCCGACCCGTGTCCCCAGCCGTGAGAGCCGCACCACCACCATGAACGACGACCACGCCCGGCCGATCCCCCAGGGGAGCGGCCACGGCACGCCCGACGACGACGTCTACGTCGTCGACACCCGGCGGCGCCGTCGGAGCCGGGGCGACGGGCCCGCCGCCACCGGTTCGCCCCCGGGCGCGGGAGCTGGGGCGGCAGGGCCCACCGCACAGGCGGTCGGGCGGCCGGCGGGGCCTCCCCCGTCTCGCCCGGCCACGGGCGGCGGCGACGTGCACGGCATCCCCGATGCACCGGCCGCCGCGACGGCGTACGACGAGCTCGGTCGCCCGGTGCACGCCGGTGGCCCTCCCCCTGCGCGCCCGCCACGTGCCCCGCGACCGCCCCGGGCGCCCCGGCCCGGCCGTGGCCGGCGGGTCACGAGGGTGGCGCTCGCGGCGCTCCTCGCGTGGCTGGCCTTCGTCGTCGTGACGCCGCTGCACGCGTGGTCCCAGGTCACCCGCGAGGACACGACGCCGACGGGCGAGCGGCCCGCGGACGCCGACGGCAGCACGTACCTCCTCGTCGGCTCCGACAGCCGCGAGGGCCTCACCGCCGAGGAGCGCGAGGCCCTCGGCATCGGCGGCAACGCCTCGGGGAAGCGCACCGACTCGATCATCCTCGTGCACGTGCCGAGCGGGTCCGGGAAGCCGGTGCTCGTCTCGGTGCCCCGCGACAGCTACCTGCCCATCCCGGGTGAGGGCCGCGACAAGGTCAACGCCGCGTTCGCGATCGGCGGCCCAAGACTGCTCGCGGCCACCCTCGAGCAGGCGACCGGGCTGCCGATCGACGGCTACGTCGAGATCGGCCTCGGCGGGTTCGCGGGCGTCGTCGACAGCCTCGGCGGCGTCGAGGTGTGCGTCAAGCGCGACATCCAGGACGACAAGGCCGGCATCGACCTCACGAAGGGCTGCCAGGTCCTCGACGGCAGGAACGCGCTCGGCTACGTGCGGGCCCGCTACTCCGACCCGAAGGGGGACCTCGGCCGTGCGGAGCGCCAGCGGCAGTTCCTCGGCGCGGTCATGAAGCAGGCCGCGACGCCGTCGACGGTGCTCATCCCCTGGCGCTGGTGGGGGTTCACGCACACCGCGGCGTCGAGCGTCGTCGTCGGCGAGGACACCTCCCTGCTCGACTCGTACCGCATCCTGTCGACGATGCGGAAGGTCTCGTCCGACGACGCGCTGAGCCTCGTCGTGCCCCTGTCGTCGACGAGCACGACGACGACCGCGGGCAGCTCGGTCATCTGGGACGAGGCGCGCGCCGCCGACCTGTTCACGATGCTCCGCGAGGGCGAGCCGATCGTCGAGCCCCCGCCGGGCACCGACGGGGAGCCGAGCGGCGGATGACGGCCCGCGCCACCTCCCCCGGGCCGGCCCTGCATCCGCCCCTCCCGGGGCTCGCTCGCCGCGGACCCCTGCCGGCCGCACCGCTACGCTCCACGTCGCGGTAACCGCACCGACGACGCACCGACACGCACACACCGACCGACACCCGACCCCGACCGAGGAGCATGAGTTGCCCGGCCACGACGAGCGACTCGTCCCCACCACCGGCATCCCCGGTGGCCACGCCGGAGCCGGCGAGGTGAGGGTCATGACCCGCCGCGAGATCCACGCGCGCCCGCCCCGGCCGTGGCGCCGCTGGGCCGTCCTCGGGGCGGTGGCGGCGCTCGT
The DNA here is from genome assembly GCF_039541575.1 of Fodinibacter luteus. Lineage (NCBI taxonomy): Bacteria > Bacillati > Actinomycetota > Actinomycetes > Micrococcales > Intrasporangiaceae > Fodinibacter (ex Wang et al. 2009) > Fodinibacter luteus. Next base: position 25,310 of record NZ_BAABGM010000002.1, read on the forward strand.
CGTCGTGGTCGGCGGCTCCGTCGTCGCGGCGTGGCGGCTCAACGCGAACATCGACCGGGTCGACGTCTCGTCGGGGATCGGCACCGACCGGCCCGGGGCCGGTGGGGGTGGTGACGTCAACATCCTCCTCATCGGGTCGGACACCCGCGAGGGCGCCGGCAACGACGCCTACGGTGACAACGACGGCTCGACCGGTGACGCGCACTCCGACACCAACCTGCTCGTCCACCTCTCCGCCGACCGCACGTCGGCGACGGTCGTCTCCATCCCCCGCGACTCGATGACGCCCGCCCCACCGGAGTGCTCGGCGACCGCCCCCCGCGAGGAGTGGGTCGTTCGGCAGTGGAACGCGAACTACGGGATGGGCGGCACCGGGTGCCTCATCCGCACCCTCGAGGGCAACACCGGCGTGTTCGTCGACCACTACGCGGTCGTCGACTTCCGCGGGTTCAAGCAGATGGTCGACGCCCTCGGTGGGGTCCAGGTGTGCACCTCGGAGCCGATCGACGACCCGAAGACCCACCTGCAGCTCGCCGCGGGACGCCACACGCTCGACGGCCGCCAGGCCCTGCAGTACGTGCGGGTGCGCAAGTCGGTCGGCGACGGCTCGGACCTCGGCCGCATCGAGCGCCAGCAGGCCTTCCTGTCCTCGGTCATGCAGGAGGCCACGTCGACCCAGCTGCTCCTCCAGCCGAACCGGCTGTACTCCTTCCTCGACGCGGCGACCCGCTCGCTGACGACCGACCCGGACTTCGGCGTCGGCACGATGCGCGACCTCGCGTCGAGCGTCAAGGGGATCGGGCTCGACGAGATCCGGTTCGTCACCGTCCCTCACGAGGAGTACGCACCGGACCCGAACCGCGTCCAGTGGACCGCGTCGGCCGACGAGGTGTGGTCCGCGCTGCGCGAGGACCGGCCGGTCGGCGGGGCGAAGCAGCGCCCGGGGGCGAGCCCCTCGCCGAGCCCGTCGCCCCTTCGCGTCGCACCGGACGAGGTCAGCGTGCACGTCGTCAACGCGTCGGGCACCCCCGGGTTGGCACGCCAGGCCCGGGCGGCGCTCGAGGTGCAGGGCTTCGTCGTCGAGCCGACGACGAACGGCCCGACGGTCACCGAGCCCGTGGTCGTCGAGTACAGCGGCGAGAACGCCGAGGCGGCCCGCACCGCGGCGGCCGCGTTCCCGGGCGCGACGGTCGCGAAGGCCACCGGCCTCGGAGACACGGTGCGCGTCACGCTCGGCCAGGGCGCACCGGCGGTCGTCGAGGTGGAGAACCGCCTCGGGAGCGAGCCGGTGCCGTCGCCGAGCATCACGTCGAGCCCGGCGCCGGGGACGGTGCAGACCCGCCAGGCCGACACCGACATCTGCTCCTGACCCACCGGCCCGCCCGCACCCACCAACAGGCAGTACGGCGTTTCGCGGCGCGAGGCCGAGCACGGCCCCGGCCCATGGACGGTCGTACTGCCTGTCCTGCGGTGCGCCGCCGCCCGGGCCGACGGTGGATGCCGTCGGGTCCGGTCAGTCCTTGAGCAGCTGGCGCGCCATGACGATGCGCTGCACCTGGTTGGTGCCCTCGTAGATCTGGGTGATCTTCGCGTCGCGCATCATCCGCTCGAGCGGGAAGTCGCGCGTGTAGCCGGCACCGCCGAGCAGCTGCACGGCATCCGTCGTCACCTTCATCGCGACGTCGGAGGCGAAGCACTTCGCGGCCGCGCCGAAGAACGGCAGGTCGGCATCGCCACGCTCGGACTTCGCCGCGGCGACGTAGACCATCTGCCGCGCGGCCTCGAGCTCCATCGCCATGTCGGCGAGCATGAACTGCACGCCCTGGAACTCGGCCACCGCCCGGCCGAACTGCCGGCGCTCCTTGACGTAGGCCACCGCCTCGTCGAGCGCACCCTGCGCGATGCCGACGGCCTGCGCCCCGATCGTGACGCGGGTGTGGTCGAGCGTCGCGAGCGCGAGCTTGAGGCCGCCCCCCACGGTGCCGACGACGCGGTCGCCGGGGATGCGGGTGCGCTCGAAGATCAGCTCACGGGTCGGGGAGCCCTTGATGCCGAGCTTGCGCTCCTTCTCCCCGACGCTGAACCCCTCGTCGTCCGCCTCCACGACGAACGCCGTGACGTTGTTGCCCCGCGGACCGTCGGGGTCGGTCACGGCGAGCACCGTGTAGAACTGCGAGACACCGGCGTTGGTGATCCACGACTTCTGGCCGGTGAGCACCCAGTCGTCACCGTCGCGCACCGCCCGGCACTTCATCGCAGCGGTGTCGGAGCCCGCCTCGCGCTCGGACAGCCCGTAGGAGAACGTCGTCTCACCCGCGGCCAGCGGCGGCAGGTAGCGCGCCTTGACCTCGTCGCTGCCAGCGAGGATGACCGGCATCGAGCCGAGCTTGTTGACCGACGGGATGAGCGAGCTGCTCGCGCACACCCGGGCGATCTCCTCGATGACGATGCACGTCGCGAGCGCATCGGCCCCGACCCCGCCGTACTGCTCCGGCACGTGGGGCGCGAAGAAGTCGCTCGCGACGAGTGCGTCGTGCGCCTCCTGCGGGTAGCGGGCCTCTTCGTCGACGGCGGCCGCCCACGGGGCGATCTTGTCCTGGGCGACGGCACGCACGGCCTCGCGGATCGCCTCGTGGTCCTCGGAGAGCCGGTAGGTGTCGAAGTCAGGGTTGCCGCTCATACGAGCCATGTTACTGACCGGTATGCCGTCCGTCCGCCGGGGTGAGCGAGCCCACGTCGGGCGCGACGGGCGTCGCCCACATCAGCCGCGACCCGCGTCGCCCACGTCCGGCGTCATGGGCGTCGGGCGCGACGGGCGTCGCCCACGTCGGGCGCGACGGGCGTTCGCCTCGTCGGCGCGACGCGCACCGCCCGCCTCACCGCCCGTGCATGAAGTGCCACATCCCGCTGTGCTGCTCGCGCTCGACGAACGCCGGGATGACGGCCTGCTCGAACAGCTCGACCCCGGACAGGTCGTAGGCCTGCTCGACGAAGTACGTGATGGCGTAGGTCATCCCCCGCGCCTGCAGGTCGGCGAGCGCCTCGACGACCTGCTCCGGCGTGCCGACGAGCGGGCCGGTGGCGAACGAGCGCACGGTCGACTCGACGACCCGCTCCGGAAGGCCCGCGGAGGTGTAGTGGTCCCGGATCCACCCGAGCCGCTCCTGCACCTCGGCCTCGTCACGGCCGATGACGACGTTGAAGTTGGCGCTGCGCACGATCTCGTCGAACTCCCGACCGATGTCGGCACAGTGGCCCCGCAGCACCTCGCTCTTGGCGCTGAACTCGTCCGGCATCCCGGAGAAGTTCGTGTAGTCGGCGTACTCGGCGGCGATGCGCAGCGTCTTGCGCTCGCCGCCGCCGGCGACCCACATCGGGATGCCGTTGCGCGGGCTGCCGGCGACCGCGTCCCCCTGCAGGGGGCGGGGGAAGCACATGGCGCCGTCGACGGAGTAGTGCTTCCCGGCATACGTGCCGTACCCGGTCGTCCACATCCGGCGCATGATCTCGACGCCCTCGCGCAGCGCCTCGAGGCGCTCGCCGGCGGACGGGAAGCCGTAGCCGTAGGCACGCCACTCGTGCTCGTACCAGCCGGCGCCGATGCCCATCTCGAGCCGCCCCTCGGAGATGACGTCGACGGTGGCAGCGACCTTCGCGAGGTACGCCGGGTTGCGGTAGCCCATGCACGTGCACATCTGGCCGAGCCGGACCCGCCCGGTGACACCCGCGAAGGCGGCCAGGAGCGACCACGCCTCGTGCGTCGCCTCCTCGACCGGCCGCGGCGTCGTGTGGAGGTGGTCGTAGACCCAGATCGAGCTCCAGTCGGCGTTGCCGTCGGCGCGCCGGGCCAGGCCGGCCATGACGCCCCAGTGCTGCGCGGGGTCGATGCCGACGAGGTCCTGGCGCCAGCCCTGGGGGATGAACAGTCCGAACTTCATGGGAGTCCTCTCGGTGGACCGGGTCGAGGCGTCGCTGCCACCCGGGGCCCCGATCGTGCCACCCGCGTGGTGGCCGTGAGGCGGGGGTCCGCACCCACCACCCAACTCCGAGGCGAGGCGTGGCGCAACTCCCCGTATCGTTGGGCCGCGTGAGCCGAACCATCTGTGTCGTCGGGACGTCCTACGTGGGCCTGTCCATCGCCGTCCTCCTCGCCGAGCACCACGACGTCGTCGCCTACGACATCGACGAGGGACGGCTCGAGCTCATCCGCCAGCGGCGCAGCCCGATCTCGGACCCGGACATCGAGCAGCGCCTCGCCACGCACGACCTGCGCCTCAGCGTGACCGGCGACCGGCACGAGGCGTACTCCCGTGCCGACATCGTCGTCGTCGCGACCCCGACGAACTACGACGAGCGCACGAACTACTTCGACACGAGCAGCGTCGAGCAGGTCGCCGGGGACGTCGTGGCGACCAACCCCGACGCGACCGTCGTCATCAAGTCGACGATCCCGGTGGGCTTCACCGCGGGGCTGCGCCAGCGGCTCGGCACCGACCACGTCGTCTTCTCGCCGGAGTTCCTGCGCGAGGGCCGCGCCCTCCACGACAATCTCCACCCGTCGCGGATCATCGTCGGCGACCGGGGACCTCGCGGTCAGGAGTTCGCGACCCTGCTCGCCGAGGCCGCCCTCGACGACGACGTGCCGGTGCTCCTCACCGACAGCACCGAGGCCGAGGCGATCAAGCTCTTCGCCAACACCTACCTCGCGATGCGCGTCGCGTTCTTCAACGAGCTCGACACCTACGCCGCGACCCACGGACTCGACACCCGCCAGATCATCGAGGGGGTCGGGCTCGACCCCCGCATCGGCGGCCACTACAACAACCCGTCGTTCGGCTACGGCGGCTACTGCCTGCCCAAGGACACCAAGCAGCTGCTCGCGAACTACGCCGACGTGCCGCAGACGCTCATCAGCGCCATCGTCGCGGCGAACACGACCCGCAAGGACTACGTGGCGACCGACATCGTGGCCCGCGGGCCGCGGGTCGTCGGCATCCACCGCCTCATCATGAAGGCCGGCTCGGACAACTTCCGCTCGAGCAGCGTCCAGGGCGTCATGAAGCGGGTCAAGGCCAAGGGGGTCGAGGTGCTCGTCTACGAACCCGAGCTCGACGACGACCGGTTCTACGGCTCGGAGGTCGTGCGCGACCTCGACGAGCTCAAGCGCCGCAGCGACCTCATCGTCGCGAACCGGCTCGTCGACGAGCTGCAGGACGTCGCCGACAAGGTCTACACCCGCGACCTGTTCGGCAGCGACTGAGCCGTCGCCGGCCCCGAAGGAGGCCGCGCCGGCCGCCACGGCATCCCGGCGCGGCATCCACGGCGTGTCGTCGACGCCTCCCCCGTTTGCGGCGGCACTGTCGGGGGCAGGATGACGGCATGGGCCTGCAGCACCAGAACGACCCCGACCTCATCCGCGCTCTCCTCATGGACCCGGGCGTCTGGGCCGTCGTCGGGCTCTCGACGAACCGCGCCCGCACGGCCCACCGCATCTCGCGCTGGCTGCACATCGAGCTCGGGAAGCCGATCGTCCCGATCCACCCGAGGGCCGAGACGGTGCACGGCGCCCAGGGGTACGCGTCCCTCGCGGACGTCCCGGACGGCAACGTCAAGGTCGTCGACTGCTTCGTCAACTCCCAGCACGTCGGCGCCGTCGTCGACGACGCCATCGAGCAGCGCGAGCGCCTGGGGATCGACGCCGTCTGGATGCAGCTCGGCGTCGTCGACGAGGAGGCGGCCGAGCGGGCCCGTGCGGCCGGCATCGCCGTCGTCATGGACACCTGCCCCAAGATCGAGTGGCCTCGGCTCAGGCACGAGGGCATGCAGCGCTAGCCACCCCCGCCCCCTGTCCCCCGCGAACGTGGGTGAAGACCTCCGTCCAGCCGACGATCTCCACCCACGTTCGCGGGAGCTGGGGTGCCGTTCCGGGGGTCAGGTGCCGGCCGCGTGGCGCTCGCGCAGGGTCGCCCCCTTGGCGTGGGCCTCGTCGCGCAGGCCGGCCCGGAACTCGGCCATCGCCGCCCGCAACCGGGCCGCCTCCTCGCCCTCCCCCGCCCCGAGGATGCGCACCGCGAGCAGGCCCGCGTTGCGTGCGCCGCCGACCGACACCGTCGCGACGGGCACGCCGCCCGGCATCTGCACGATCGACAGCAGCGAGTCGAGCCCGTCGAGGTGGGCGAGCGGCACCGGGACGCCGATGACCGGCAGCGAGGTCACCGACGCGAGCATGCCCGGCAGGTGCGCCGCTCCCCCAGCCCCCGCGACGAGGACGCGCAGCCCGCGCTCCTCCGCGCTTCGCCCGTAGGCCACCATCTCCTCGGGCATCCGGTGCGCCGAGACGACGTCGACCTCGCACGTGACACCGAAGTCGTCGAGGGCGTGCACCGCCGCCTGCATGACCGGCCAGTCCGAGTCCGATCCCATGACGACGCCGACGACCGGCATCCCCGCCTGTGCGTGCCTGCTCACTCGGTCACCACTCCCTGGATGTAGCCCGCCGCGTGCGCCGCCCGCTCGCGCAGGTCGGCGAGGTCGTCGCCGGAGATGTTGACGTGCCCGATCTTGCGACCCGGCCGCACGCCCTTGCCGTACATGTGCACCTTGGCCTCCGGGTCGCGCGCCATGACGTGCCGGTACGCGGGGTACAGGTCGGGCAGCTCGCCGCCGAGGACGTTGGCCATGACCGTCCACCGGTCGTGGGGGCGCGGCGACCCGAGGGGGAGGTCGAGCACGGCCCGCAGGTGCTGCTCGAACTGCCCGGTCACGGCGCCGTCCATCGACCAGTGCCCGGAGTTGTGGGGGCGCATCGCGAGCTCGTTGACGACGAAGGACGCCCGGCCGTCGACCGCCTCGACCTCGAAGAGCTCGACGGCGAGCACCCCGGTGACGTCGAGCTCGCCGGCCACGCGCAGCGCCGCGTGCACGGCGTCCGCCGACAGGCCGGCATCCAGCCCGGGCGCCGGGGCGATGACCTCGGTGCAGATGCCGTCGGTCTGCACGGTCTCGACGACCGGCCACGCGGCCGCCTGGCCGGACGGGCTGCGCGCGACGAGCACGGCGAGCTCGCGGCGGAAGGACACGCGCTCCTCGAGGAGCAGGCCGGAGCCCTCGGATGCCGCGCGCTCGAGCCAGGCGGTGAGCTCACCGGCATCCGCCACGACCCTCACCCCCTTGCCGTCGTAGCCACCTCGGGGGGTCTTCGCGACGACCGGCCAGCCGACGGCATCCCCGAACGCCGTGACGTCGGCGGCGGTGTCGGTGCGCACCCAGCGCGGGCAGGGGACGCCGAGCCCGGTGAGTCGCTCGCGCATGGCGAGCTTGTCCTGGGCGAAGCGCAGCGCCGCCGGGTGCGGGTGCAGCTCGACCCCCTCCGCGACGAGGAGGTCGAGGACGTGCGGCGGAACGTGCTCGTGGTCGAAGGTCACGACGTCGCAGTGCTGCGCGAACGCGTGGACCTCCTCGGCCTCGGTGTGGTCGCCGACGGGCGAGCTCGGCACGACGAGGGCCGCGCTGGCGTCGTCCGCCTCGGCGAGCACGCTGAGCGTGACCCCCAGCTCGGCCGCGGGGCCGGCGCACATCCGGGCCAGCTGTCCACCGCCGATGATGCCGACGACGGGGAAGCCTCCGGGCGCGCGACGTGGGCTGGTCACCCGGCGAGGATAGCGACCGCGCGTGTGTAGGCTTCATTGGTGCCCACGACCGCCCCTCCACCGACGCGCGGCCCCGCGCGCCTGCTGGACGCCGCGCGCGGGGCGCTCGACGTCATCTACCGCGAGATGATCAAGTTCGGCGTCGTCGGCGCCCTCGCGTTCGTCATCGACCTCGGCCTGGCCAACCTGCTGTGGCACACCGTGCTCGAGGACCGCGTCACGACCGCCAAGATCATCTCCGGTCTCGTCGCGACGCTCTTCGCGTGGGTCGGCAACCGGCAGTGGACCTTCCGCCACCGGCGCAGCCGCCCCGCCCACCACGAGGTCGCCCTCTTCTTCGCCGTCAACCTCGTGGCCCTGGGCATCGCGACGGCGACCCTCGCCGTCTCGCACTACGGCCTCGGGTTCACCTCGACCCTCGCCGACAACATCGCGACGGTCGTCGGCATCGGGCTCGGGACGCTGTTCCGGTTCTGGGCCTACCGCCGGTTCGTGTTCGCCGGCGAGCTCCTGTAGCGGCTGGTCGCCCCCCGGGCACACCGCACCGCGGTGTGTCCCCTCGACCCAGCGCCGCCTCAGACCTCGCTCGACGACAGGAACAGCGCGAAGAGCAGCGGCTTGGCGCGCACGAGCTCGAGCCGGCCACCGGCGGCCTCGGCGAGGTCGCGCGCGAGCGAGAGCCCGAGCCCGCTGCCCGAGGAGGACACCGAGCGCTCGAAGATGTGGGGGGCGATCGCGGCCGGGACGCCCTCCCCCTCGTCGCTCACCTCGATGACGACCGACGGGCCGGCCCGCCGCGCCGAGATCTCGACGGTGCCCCCGCCGTGGGTCAGCGAGTTCTCGAGCATCGTCGTGAGGATCTGCGCGAGCGCCACCGGCGTCGCACGCACCCCGAGCCCGCGCTCGCCGCTCACGTGGATGCTGCGCCGGGCCGCGGCGTAGGGCGGCTCCCACTCGCGCTGCAGCGCCGCGAGCACCGAGTCGAGCGACACCGCGGGGTTCGCGTCGACGCCGCTGCGGGTGCGGCTCATGAGGTCGTCGACGACCTTGCTCAGCCGTTCGACCTGGCCGATGGCGATCGTCGCCTCCTCCTCGACGACGTCGAGGTCGTCGGTGCTCGCGATCTCCTCGAGCCGCATGAGCAGCGCCGTGAGCGGGGTGCGCAGCTGGTGCGAGGCGTCGGCGGCGAAGTCGCGCTCGGACGCGAGCCGCCGGGCCCCCTGCTGCGCGCCGCGCGCGAGGGCCGCGTCGAGGCGGTCGACCTCCTCGATGCCGGAGTGCAGCGGCACCGGACGCGGGTCGCCGGGCGCGAGGCGCTCGGCGCGCTCGCCGAGGGTCGCGAGGAAGTGCGCCACGCGGGCCGCCCGGCGGTCGGCGACCCACACGACGAGCGCCATCGCGACGGCGGCGGCCATGGCGACCGCGCCGGCCAGGGTGAGGAGCACCGCGCCGGATGCCGTGCCGTCACCGTCACCGCCCGCCGCACCCCCCGCGAGTCCGCCCACCGGGTTGCCGGGCCACAGCAGGAGGGCCCCGACGACCAGGGCGACGAGCACGGCCGTGGTGGCGACCGCCTGGGCGGCCGTCACGACGAGCAGACGGCGCACTCGCGGCTCACTCCTCCGGGGCGTCGAAGCGGAACCCGACCCCACGGATGGTCGTGATGTAGCTCGGGTGCGCGGCGTCGTCGCCGAGCTTCCTGCGCAGCACCGAGATGTGCATGTCGAGCGTCTTCGTCGACCCGTACCACGCGCTGTCCCAGACGTCGCGCATGAGCTTCTCGCGGGAGACGACCTTGCCGTCGTTGGCGACGAGCACCTTGAGCAGCTCGAACTCCTTGCCGGTCAGCTGCACCTCCTGCCCGCGCAGGAAGACCCGACGACCCTCGTTGTCGATCCGGACGAGGGCCTCGGGCGCCGGGGGCTCGACGACGCCGCGCCGCAGCAGCGCCCGGGTGCGGGCGAGCAGCTCGGCGAGCCGGAACGGCTTCGTCACGTAGTCGTCGGCGCCCGCGTCGAGCCCCACCACGGTGTCGACCTCGTCGGCGCGGGCCGTGAGCACGAGCACCGGCACGGTGCTGCCCTCCTGCCGCAGCCGGCGGCACACCTCGAGGCCGTCGATCTTCGGCAGCCCGAGGTCGAGCACGAGCAGGTCGGGCTGGAGCAGGGCCTGCTCGAGCGCGGCCTCGCCGTCGGTGCAGACGTCGACCTCGTAGCCCTCGCGCCGCAGGGCGCGGGCCAACGGGTCGGAGATCGCGGGGTCGTCCTCCGCGAGCAGCACCTTGGTCATGGCTCGATGGTAGTCACGGGGCGCCGTCGCGCGCCGTGGGGCCACGCCCACCCGGCGCGCGCTGCAGCTCGTGGAGGGTGACGACCCCGATACCGCGCAGCATCCGGCGGCGGCGCTCGGTGGCGCTGAAGCCCGACACCGAGCCGAGCACGCGCGCCATGTCGTCGTCGACGTAGACGTGCCCCGAAGGCGTCACGGCGGTGATCCGGCTCGCCTTGTTGACGGTCATCCCGAACACGTCGCCGAGCCGGGACACGACGCGCCCGTGGGCGAGTCCGACCCGCACGGGGGGCAGCAGCTCGTCCTCGGCCATGGCGTCGACGAGGTCGAGCGCGATGGCGGATGCCGGCGCCGCGTCGGTGTGCACGAAGAGCACCTCGTCGCCCACCGTCTTGATGACCCGGCCCCCGTGCTCGGTGATGACATCGCTCGCGAGCAGCTCGAAGCGCTGGACGAGCCGCGCGAGCTGCCGCTCGCTCATCCGGCGGACGAACGAGGTGAAGGACACGAGGTCGGCGAACCCGACGACGCGGATCGGCGCAGACGGGTCGGAGTGCACGGCCGGGTCGGCGTCGGCGAGCATGCGGGCGATCGCGTTCGTCAGGTGCCGGCGCCACACGTAGACGAGGAGCGGCTCGACGTCGTCGCAGATCCGCGCGAGCAGCTCGGCCGCGTCGGACGCGATCCGCGGTTCCGGCACCGAGCGGCTGTCGCGCCCCTCGAGCTCCTCGGAGAACGGCGAGGTCAGCGACTCGGCGACGAGCTGGGTCTGCCACACGGCGAGCCGGTCGGCGGTCCGGGCGAAGGCGCGGGTCATCCCGAGGGCGAGCTCCTCGCTGACGTGGTCCTCGCGGATGAGCGTCGCCACCCGGCGCAGCGCCTCGAGGTCGGCCTCGGTGAACATCGCCTCGTCGTCCTCGACGTTCTGGAAGCCCATCGCGTGCCAGAACCGCCGCGCCGTCGCCGGCTCGACCCCGGCGCCCTGCGACACCTCGCGCCGACCCATGGATGCCGGTCGCCCGAGCAGGCGCCGCTCGATGCGGCCGGGGAGGTCGTCGGGGTCGGTCGAGGCGTGTTCGCGCGGGTCACCGTGGAGGTCCGCGTCGAGCGGGAGGGCGGCGTCCATCGAGGGCATCCGACCCGCCTCCTCTCATCGCGACCTGACGTGCACGACGTCCCCGGCCGACACGGCATCCGTGCCGTTCTCCGTCCGAACCGTCAGTCTGCCCGCTCCGTCGACCCCTGTGGCAACCCCGGAGCGCACCGTCCCGCCGGGTTCGTGGACCTCGACCTCCCGTCCGAGCGTGCCGCACGCCGCGCTGTAGGCGGCCTGCACGGCGCCGCCCGGCCCGGTGTCGTCACGCAGGAGCGCGGCCAGGTGGACGAGGACGGCGGTGAGCAGGGCCGCGCGGTCGGTGCCGGGAGCGCCGGCGGCCCGCAGGGAGGTCGCGGTGCCGAGGGGGAGGTCGGCGCGGGCGGTGTCGACGTTGAGGCCGAGCCCGACGACCACCCCCTCCGGGATCCACTCGCAGAGGAGCCCGGCGAGCTTGCGGTCGCCGTCGCCCGGCACGAGGACGTCGTTCGGCCACTTGAGGGACGTCGCGACCCCCGCGACCTCCTCGACGGCCCGGTGCACGGCGAGTCCGGCGAGCAGCGGCACCCACGAGGCCCCGGAGGCCGGTGCGGGTACGAGGACGGACACCGCGAGACCGGTTCCCGGGGTCGTCGTCCACGACCGGCCGAGCCGCCCGCGCCCGGCATCCTGCCGTTGGGCGACGACGACGCGCCAGGGCACGGGGAGGCGGCGCACCTCGTCGTTCGTCGACCCGAGGCGCTCGAACAGCTCCACCGGGAGCCACGGATCGCCGGGTGTGACGGATTGCTCGGTGAGTGGTCGGGGGAGGGCAGCGTCGCTCACGACGGCAAGGCTAGGCTCGGGCCATGTCCAAGAGCGACACCACGTCCATCGGCGGCACCGACGTCCCGAAGGACATCGACACCACGACGACCGCCGGCAAGCTCGCCGACCTCAGGCGCCGGGTGGCCGAGGTGGCGGGGGCCGGGTCCGAGCGCGCCGTGGAGAAGCAGCACGCCCGCGGGAAGAAGACGGCCCGCGAGCGTCTCGACCTGCTGCTCGACGAGGGCTCGTTCGTCGAGATGGACAAGTACGCGCGCCACCGCTCGGTCGCGTTCGGCCAGGACCGGAACCGGCCCTACGGTGACGGCGTCGTCACCGGCTACGGCACCGTCGACGGGCGCACCGTCGCCGTCTTCGCCCAGGACTTCACCGTGTTCGGCGGGTCGCTCGGGGAGGTCTTCGGCGAGAAGATCACCAAGGTCATGGACTTCGCGATGAGGGTCGGCTGCCCAGTGGTGGGGCTCAACGACTCGGGCGGGGCGCGCATCCAGGAGGGCGTCGTCTCGCTCGGCCTGTACGGCGAGATCTTCCGCCGCAACGTCCACGCGTCGGGCGTCATCCCGCAGATCTCGCTCATCATGGGCCCCTGCGCCGGTGGGGCGGTCTACTCCCCGGCCGTCACCGACTTCACCGTCATGGTCGACCAGACCTCGCACATGTTCATCACCGGGCCCGACGTCATCAAGACCGTCACCGGCGAGGACGTCGGCTTCGAGGAGCTCGGTGGGGCGCGCACCCACAACACGAAGTCGGGCGTGGCGCACTACATGGGCACCGACGAGGACGACGCCGTCGAGTACGTCAAGGCGCTGCTGTCGTACCTGCCGAGCAACAACATGGAGGACCCGCCCGTCTTCGGCGACGAGAACGACCTCGAGGTCACCGAGGACGACCTGTTCCTCGACACGATCATCCCGGACAGCCCCAACGTGCCCTACGACATGCACGAGGTCTTCACCCGGGTCCTCGACGAGGGCGAGTTCCTCGAGGTGCACCCGCTCTTCGCGCCGAACATCATCTGCGGGTTCGGGCGGGTCGAGGGCCGCTCGGTGGGGATCGTCGCGAACAACCCGATGCAGTTCGCCGGCACCCTCGACATCGACGCATCCGAGAAGGCCGCCCGGTTCGTGCGCACGTGCGACGCGTTCAACGTGCCGATCCTCACCTTCGTCGACGTGCCCGGCTTCCTGCCCGGCACCGACCAGGAGTGGGACGGCATCATCCGCCGTGGCGCCAAGCTCATCTACGCCTACTCCGAGGCCACCGTGCCGATGGTCACCGTCATCACCCGCAAGGCCTACGGCGGCGCCTACGACGTCATGGGGTCCAAGCACCTCGGCGCCGACATCAACCTCGCGTGGCCGACGGCGCAGATCGCGGTCATGGGTGCCCAGGGCGCGGTCAACATCCTCTACCGCAAGGAGCTCGCGAAGGCCGCCGAGAAGGGCGACTCGGTCGAGCAGGCCCGGGCGCAGTTCATCAAGCAGTACGAGGACGCCCTCGCCAACCCCTACATCGCCGCCGAGCGTGGCTACATCGACACCGTCATCTCCCCGTCGAACACCCGGATGAACGTCACGAAGGCCCTGCGGGCGCTGCGCTCCAAGCGCGCGTCGCTCCCGCCCAAGAAGCACGGCAACATCCCGCTGTGACGCGCCCAGCAGCTCCGGGTCCGGCTCCGACGGGGGCGGGGCGATGACGGGCCAGCAGCCCCCCACCGTGGCCGCCGCGACCGCCACGACCGGCGACGACACGGCATCCGGCCGCTCCGCCACGCAACCGGACGCGGTCGCGCCGGCGGTCGTCGTCCACGGCGGCGCGACGCCCGAGGAGGTCGCGGCGCTCGTCGCCGTGCTCACGGCGGCCTCGGGCGGCGGCGAGCCGACCCCCGACGTGACGCCGTCGGTGTGGGGGGCGCACGCCGCGGCCCTGCGCCGACCCGTGGGGCACGGCCCCGGCGCGTGGCGCACCTCGCTGCGCACCTGACCCGCTGCGCACCAGACCCGCTGACCACTGACGTCCAGCGCGCGTTGGGGAGGGCCCCGGATGCCGTACCGCCTCCGCTACCCCGTGGTACTCGCCGCTCCCCCAGCGACTCCCGCGCGGTAGGGCGCGCGCCGAACCCTCAGCGGCGGGAGCGCGAGCGCCGCCGGGCGAGGGCGGCGCGGTCGTCGTCGGCGAGGACTCCCGCGGCGAGCACCCGGTCGGCGAGCGCATCGTCGCCCATGAGGCCCCGGAAGACGTCGGGCACCGTGATGCCGTGGCCCGGCCGGTCGACCACCTCGACGCGGTCCCCGGCCGTGACCACCCCGGGCTCGATCACCGCGAGGTAGGCCCCCGTGCGCCCCCGCTCGGTGAACCGGCGCACCCATCCGGGCTCGCCCATCCACGCGGCGAAGGTCGCGCAGGGGATGCGCGGACCGGTGACCTCCAGGACCGCGGAGCCGACCCGCCAGCGCTCCCCGACGACCGCAGCGTCCACCTCGAGGTCGACGGTCGTGAGGTTCTCGCCGAACATGCCGTCGCGCAGCTCGCGGCCGAGCTCACCGCCCCAGTGGTCGAGCTCCTCGCGGGCCACGGCGTACACGGCCTGCCGGGAGCCGCCGTGGTGCCGGCGGCTCGAGACGTCGTCGCCGACGACCCCGCTGCCCAGGCCACCGGTCTTCGGGCCGGGGTCGCGGACCTCCACCGACGCCACCGGCCGCTTGTCGATCGACGTCATCCCTCCCCGGCGCCGGATGCCGCTGCGCGCGCCGCCGACGTTGACCGACCTCACCACAGGCTGCATCCCGGCAGCGTAGGCCGGGCGGCATCCTCGGGTAGCGTCCGACGGGTGACCGAGACGACCTCCGGAACCCGCCAGCCCACCGCCGTCGACGCCGTCGCCGACGCCCACTTCGACGCCGTCGTCGACGCGAGCCCGATCGAAGCCACCTACCTCGGCGTGCCGGGCCGCGACGGCGAGCTCGACGACCTGTCCCCGGACGGGTTCGAGGAGCACGCCCGGATCGCCCGTGACACCCTCGCCCGGCTCGACGCCCTCGAGGCCGTCGACGACGTCGACCGGGTCACCGTGGCCGCGATGCGCGAGCGCCTCGGGCTCGCGGTGGCGAGCCACGAGGCCGGCTACGACATGATGCAGCTCGACGTCATCGCCTCCCCGCTCCAGGCCTGCCGCGACGTGCTCGACCTCATGCCGACGGCCACCCAGGACGACTGGGCGACGATCGCGAGCCGCCTCGCCGCGGTGCCGACGGCGCTCGAGCAGTGGACCGGCTCGCTGCGCGCCGCCGCCGACCGGGGCCTCGTGAGCCCGCGTCGCCAGGTCAGCGAGTGCATCGCGCAGTGCGCCGACCTCACCGGCTCCGACGGCTTCTTCGCCACCTTCGTCGAGCGCGCCTCGGCCGACGGCGCCCCGCTCGGGACCTCGGTGCGCGCCGACCTGGAGCGCGGGGCGCGGGCGGCCTCGACGGCGTACGAGCGGCTGGCCGAGGACCTGCGCACACACCTGCTCGACCGGGCCCCCGAGTCCGATGCCGCGGGCCGCGAGCGCTACGAGCTCGCGTCGCGCCAGTTCCTCGGCGCGACGGTCGACCTCGAGGAGACCTACGCCTGGGGCCAGGAGGAGCTCGCGCGGATCACCGCCGACATGGAGCGCACGGCCGGCACGATCCTGCCCGGTGCGGGCGTCAAGGAGGCGATCGCGCACCTCGACCGGGACCCGCGCTACCAGCTGCACGGCACCGACGCCCTGCGGGAGTGGATGCAGTCGCGGGCCGACGAGGTCATCGCCGACCTCGCGGGGACGCACTTCGACATCCCCGACCCGGTGCGCACCATCGAGGCCCGGATCGCCCCGACGCAGACGGGCGGCATCTACTACACGGGCCCGAGCGACGATTTCAGCCGGCCGGGTCGGATGTGGTGGTCGGTGCCCAAGGGGGTCACCGAGTTCGGCACCTGGCGCGAGCTGACGACCGTCTACCACGAGGGCGTGCCGGGTCACCACCTCCAGGTGGGCCAGACCGTCTACCGCCGCGAGCTGCTCAACCGCTGGCGCCGGATGATGTGCTGGGTGAGCGGGCACGGCGAGGGGTGGGCGCTGTACGCCGAGCGGCTCATGGCCGAGCTCGGGTACCTCGACGACCCCGGCACCTACCTGGGGCTGCTCGACGGGCAGTCCCTGCGGGCGGCCCGGGTCGTCATCGACATCGGCGTGCACTGCGGCTTCGAGGCCCCGGCCGAGGTCGGTGGGGGTGCGTGGACCTACGACAAGGCGTGGGCCTTCCTCGACGCCCACGCCAACCAGGGCGAGGAGATGCTCCGCTTCGAGCTGAACCGCTACCTCGGCTGGCCGGGTCAGGCCCCGAGCTACAAGATCGGCGAGCGGCTGTGGCTCCAGCTGCGCGACGAGGCACGCCGTCGGGAGGGAGACGCCTTCTCGCTCAGGGACTTCCACCGCCGGGCCCTCGACATCGGCTCGGTCGGCCTCGACGTCCTGCGCGAGGCCGTCCTGCGGTGACCCCGGCCCGGCGCGGCATACTTTTCCCTGACCGTGGAAATGTCGTCGGCGAGGAGGACCGGGTGGCGGGCACTCGTGGTCGAAGACCTGCGGGCAGCGGCACCCGCGAGGCGATCCTCGCCGCGGCCTCGCGGGCCTTCGCCGAGCAGGGCTACCCGCGCACGACGCTGCGCGGCATCGCCCGGGATGCCGGGGTCGACACCCGCCTCGTCTCGCACTACTTCGGGACCAAGCAGGAGCTCTTCGTCACCGTCGTCGAGCTGCCGTTCGACCCCGACCGGGTCATGCCCGCCCTCCTGGAGCCGGGGCGCGACGGGGTCGGGTTCCGGCTCGCGGCGTTCGCCGTCGGGGTCATGGAGACCCCCGGGGCCCGCCGCACGATGACCGGGCTGTTGCGGGCCGCCGCCTCCGAGGAGGATGCGGCGGTGCTCGTCCGCGACCTGCTCATGGAGCGGCTCCTCGGCCCGCTCGTCCGCCACCTCGGGGGCGAGGACCCCGAGCTGCGCGCCTCGCTCGCCGCCTCCCAGGTGGCCGGTCTCGCCTTCGCCCGCCACGTCGTCGGCCTGCCGCGCCTGGCCTCCGCCTCGCGCGACGAGCTCGTCGCCGCCCTCGGTCCGGTGCTCGAGCACTACCTGACGGGCGACCTGTCGCCCACGACCGCCTGACCGGCGACAATCCTCGGGTGGAGCTCGCCGCGACGGTCGTCGCCATCGTCCTCGTCGTCATCCTCGTCAGCCGCGGGGCGGCGCCGACGGGGGTCCCGGCCCCGATCGCCCTGCTCGTCGTCGGGGCGGTGCTGTCGTTCGTGCCCGCCGTGCCCGAGGTCACCCTGTCGTCGGACCTCGTGCTCTACGGCCTGCTACCACCCCTGCTCTACGCCGCGGCGCTGTCGACCTCGCTCCTCGACATCAAGACCCACCGGGCGGCCATCCTCAGCCTGTCGGTCGGGCTCGTGCTGTTCACCGCGCTCGGCGTCGGGGTCGTCGCGTGGCTGCTCCTGCCCATCCCCTTCGCCCTCGCCGTCGCGCTCGGGGCGATCGTCGCACCGCCGGATGCCGTCGCCGCCACCGCCGTGGCCCGCCGCATCGGCCTGCCCCGCCGGGTCACGACGATCCTCGAGGGCGAGTCCCTCCTCAACGACGCGACGGCCCTCGTCTCGCTGCGCACCGCCCTCGCCGCCGCGGGCTTCGCGGCCCACGGGGCGTCGGCCCACGCGTCGGCTCCCGAGGTGACGCTCGGGTCGGTCGCCACCGACCTCGTCGTCGCGTCCGTCGGCGGCGTCGCCGTGGGGGTCGTGGCCTACCTCGTCATCAGCACCCTGCGGCGGCACCTCACCGAGGTGCCCGCCGACACGGCGCTGTCGTTCGTCGCGCCCTACCTCGCCTACGTCCCCGCGGAACGGGTCGGCGCCTCCGGGGTGCTCGCCGTCGTCACGACCGGGCTCCTCCTCGCGCACCGGGCGCCGCAGATCCAGACCGCACCCTCACGGCTCTCGGAGAGGATCAACTGGTCGAGCGTCACCTTCGTGCTCGAGAACGCCGTGTTCCTCCTCATCGGCCTGCAGATCGCGGCGCTGCTCGACGACGTCGGCGACGGCGACCAGACGCTCGCCCGCACGCTCCTCGTCGGCCTCGCGGTGCTCCTCACCTGCCTCGTCCTGCGCCCGGTGTGGATGGTGCCTTCGGCCGTGCTCACCGCCCGCGGCGACGCCGACCGGCGGGGCCGCCTGCGCGCAGCGCTCGTCGGGTCGTGGGCGGGGATGCGCGGGGTCGTCACCCTCGCCGCGGCCCTGACCCTCCCGGAGGAGACACCGCTGCGCGCGGAGCTCGTCGTCATCGCGCTCGTCGTCACCGTCGGCACCCTCCTGCTCCAGGGGACGACCCTGCCCCTGCTCGCCCGGGCGCTCGACGTCCGCGGGCCCGACCCGCGCGAGGACGCCCTCATGGAGGCGACCGTCCTCGGCGCGACGACGGGTGCCGGACTGCGCCTCATCGAGTCCGACCCGACCGCCGACCCGGCATCCGTCGCCGTGATCCGCGAGCAGGCGAGTGCCCGGGTCAACCGCAGCTGGGAGCGGCTCGGAACCCTCGGCCCGGGCGACGAGGAGACGCCGAGCGAGGCCCGCGCGCGACTGCGCACCGCGATGATCCACGAGGAGCGGGCCGAGCTCCTGCGCATCCGCGACGCCGGTGGGGTCGACCACGCCGTACTCCGCGCCGTCCTCGGCCAGCTCGACGCCGAGGAGACGGCGCTGGGGTGGAGCGCGACGCGCAGCGCCGCCGTCCGCGCCTCGCCGCTGCGCCCCCCGGACCGGATCGCCGGCGCGTGCGAGCACCTCGCGGCCGCGGAGGTCCCCCGAGCGCCGACCTCGGCCGAGGGCTGCCGGAGGTGCCTCGCCGAGGGCCTGCGGTGGGTGCACCTGCGGGCCTGCGCGCAGTGCGGTGAGGTCGGCTGCTGCAACTCCTCCCCGGGGCGGCACGCCGACGCGCACTTCCACGAGACCGGCCACCCGGTGATGCGCAGCATCGAGCCGGGCGAGGCGTGGCGCTGGTGCTACGTCGACGAGGTCGTCGGCTGACGCCTTCCGGGTGCCTACCGGCCGGTAGGAGCCTATGTTGACGGGCAGGAGCAGTGCCCCAGCATCCGGAGGAGGCCGTCCCATGTCCGCGTCCACGAGGTCCGGCCCCCTTCCCCTCGGCACCCAGCTCGCCCGGCGCAAGCCGGTCGTCTTCCGGCACCGCCACCACCCCGGTGAGGAGCTCGGGCGCACCCTGACGACGTTCCAGCTCACGATGTTCGGCGTCGGGGCCACCGTCGGCACCGGGATCTTCTTCGTCCTCAGCGAGTCGGTGCCCGAGGCCGGCCCCGCGGTCGTCCTCAGCTTCCTCATCGCCGGCCTCGCCGCCGGCCTGTCCGCCCTGTGCTACGCCGAGCTGGCCAGCTCCATCCCGGTGAGCGGGTCGACGTACTCCTACGCCTACCACGCGATGGGCGAGCTCGTCGCCGTCATCATCGCGGGGTGCGTCCTGCTCGAGTACGGCGTCGCCGCGTCCGCCGTCGCGGTCGGCTGGAGCGGGTATTTCAACGAGCTGCTCGACTCCACCCTGGGGTTCGAGATCCCGCAGGCGCTGTCGACGTCCTTCATCCCCGGCTCCGACGGTGAGGCGACCGGCGGCGTGCTCAACCTGCCGGCCGTCGTCCTCGTGTTCCTGTGCATGCTCCTGCTGCTGCGAGGCGCGACGGAGTCGGCGCGGATCAACACGATCATGGTGCTCATCAAGCTCGGTGTCCTCATCCTCTTCATCGTCATCGGGTTCACCGCCTTCGACGCCGACCACTTCGACGGCTTCTTCGGCGCCGGCCTCGGCGGCATGACCGCCGCGGCGGGCACGATCTTCTTCTCGTTCATCGGCCTGGATGCCGTCGCGACCGCCGGTGAGGAGGTCAAGGACCCACAGCGGGCCCTGCCTCGGGCCATCGTCGGGGCGCTCGTCATCGTGACGACGGTCTACGTGCTCGTCGCGCTGGCCGGGCTCGCCGCCAAGCCGGCCTCCTGGTTCAGTGAGGACGCCGCCCAGGACGCCGGGCTGTCGCAGATCCTCAACGACGTCACCGGGTCGACGATCTGGGGCACGATCCTCGCTGCGGGCGCGGTCATCTCGATCTTCTCGGTCACCCTCGTCACGCTGTACGGGCAGACCCGCATCCTGTTCGCCATCGGTCGCGACGGGCTCATCTCCCGGCGCTTCACCCAGGTCAACCCGCGCACCCTGACCCCGAGCTTCAACACCGTCATCGCCGCGGTCGTCGTCGCGCTCATCGCCGGCCTCGTGCCCTCGGACTACCTGTGGGACACCGTCTCCATCGGCACCCTCGTCGCGTTCTCGGTCGTCGCGATCGGCGTCATCGTGCTGCGCCGCACGCATCCCGACCTCGAACGCCCGTTCACCATCCCGGGCTACCCGGTGACCCCGGTGCTCGCCGTGCTCGCCTGCGTGTGGATCCTCGTCGAGCTCCCGGGCATCACGTGGCTCATCTTCGGCCTCTGGCTCGTCGTCGTCCTCGCCTTCTACTTCGCCTACGGCCGGCGCCACGCCGTGCTCAACCACGTCGTGGACCTCGAGGACATCGCCGAGCCGCGCGGTGACGAGGACGACTGATGCCCGTCCTCGTCGGCTACAGCCCTCACAAGGAGGACCTCGGCGCCCTCGACCTCGCGTGCCAGCTCGCGCGCTCCGACGGGGAGTCGGTGCACGCCGTGAGCGTCCTCCCCCAGGTCTGGCCCACGGTCGTGGCGGGGCACACCGACCGTGAGTTCGAGGCGTGGGTGACCGAGACCGGGGCCGGCTGCGCCGCCGAGGCGGCCGCCCACCTGGGCGTCCACGACGACGTGCCCTTCGAGGCAAGCTGGGTGTCGGGGCGCTCGGTCCCCCAGGCCCTGCTGGACCGCGCCGCCGCGATCGGTGCGGAGCTCGTCGTCGTCGGCTCGGGTGACGACGTCGCCCACGGACAGATCGGCATCACGAGCAAGACCGACCGGCTGCTGCACTCCTCCGACGTGCCGATCGTCATCGCCCCCCGCGGCTACCAGGCCGGCCCCGGGGCCACGATCACCCGAATCACCGTCGCATTCCGCGGCGACGACGCCACGTGGAGCCTGCTCGACAACGTGGCCCGGATCGCCCGCCGGACCCGCGCGTCGACCCGGGTCGTGACCTTCGCCATCCGCTCCCGACCGATGTACCCCCGCCGGGTCAGCGGCGCCGAGGACATGGTCCACGAGGCCTGGGTGCAGCAGGCCCGTGAGGAGCAGGCCGAGGCGGCTGCGCACCTGCGCAGCCTGGGCTTCACCGACGACACCCTGACGCTCGCCGTGGCCGAGGGGCGCAGCTGGGGCGGAGCGATGGACTCCCTCGACTGGGAGCGTGGTGACGTGCTCGTCGTCGGCTCGAGCTCCACGCACCGGCTCAGCCAGGTCTTCCTCGGCTCGAGCGCCGCGAAGATCCTGCGCCACTCCCCCGTCCCCGTCGTCGTCGTCCGCTGACCGAGCCGACCCTCGCGAAAGGAGCCACCGCATGTCCGCAGTGAGCCTCATCGGAGCACCCACCGACGTCGGCGCCAGCGTCATCGGTGCCCGGCTCGGGCCGGGGGCCCTCCGGGTCGCCGGCGTCGCCGACGCGATCGCCGCGTTCGGCCACGAGGTCCGTGACCTCGGCGACCTCGAGGGGCCGGACAACCCCCTGCGGCCCCCGGTCGCCGGCTACCGGCACCTCGCGGAGGTGAGCGAGTGGAACCGGCTCGTGCACGATGTCTACTTCTCCGAGCTCGAGGGCGGACACCTGCCGATCCTCCTCGGCGGTGACCACTGCCTGGCCATCGGGTCGATCAGCGCGGTCGCTCGGCACTGCCGCGGCACCGAGCGCCCGCTGCGCGTGCTCTGGTTCGACGCCCACGCCGACTTCAACACGGCGGCGATCACGCCGTCGGGCAACCTCCACGGGATGCCGGTCGCCTGCCTCACCGGGCACGGTCCCGACGAGCTGACCGGCCTGTCCGGCACGACCCCGGCCATCTCGGCCGACGTCGTGCGCCAGGTCGGTCTCCGGAGCGTCGACGCGGGTGAGAAGCGGCTGCTGCACGACATCGGGGTCGAGTGCTTCGACATGCGCTACCTCGACGAGATGGGCTTCCGCAAGACGATGCGGCGCGCCCTGCGGGGACTCACCCCGGAGCACCACGTCCACGTCAGCCTCGACCTCGACTTCCTCGACCCCCACGTTGCCCCGGGTGTTGGAACCCCCGTCATCGGCGGCCCGACCTACCGGGAGGCCCAGCTCGCCATGGAGATGGTCGCCGACACCGGGCTGCTGCGCTCGATCGACATCGTCGAGCTCAACCCCGCCGTCGACGTGCGCAACGCGACGGCGGAGGTCGCCGTCGAGCTGCTCGACTCCCTCCTCGGCAAGTCCACCCTGCTACGGGTTCACGACCGCCCCACCGCGGAGGACCTCTCCGGCTGACGTGCGCCCGCCCGGCGGTGTCCCGACGGCGCACCGTCGACGGTCGCACTCCCACTAGGTTGTGCCGTATGCCGTCCGCCCACCCCGCGCTCCTGCTCGCCTCCGCGTCGCCGGCCCGTCGCAGCACGTTGCGGGCCGCGGGCGTGGAGGCCCTCGTCCACGTCTCGTCGGTCGACGAGGACGCCGTCGTCGCGGCGGCCGAGGCCCGCTACGGTGCGCTCGCCGCCCCCGACGTCGTCCTGCTGCTCGCGCGCGCCAAGGCCGACGACGTCGTCGGCGCGCTGCGGGCCGAGGAGGTGGCCGCGGGCGAGGACGGCGCTGCGGGCCCAGCGGTGGTCGACCTCGACGTCGACGTCGATGTCCTCGTGCTCGGCTGCGACTCGGTGCTCGAGCTCGACGGCGAGGTCCACGGCAAGCCCGTCGACGCGGCGGAGGCGGTCGAGCGGTGGCGCCGGATGCGCGGACGCACCGGCGTGCTGCACACCGGGCACTGGCTCGTCGACGCCCGGCACCCCGACGACGGCGGGACGGGCGGCATGGTCGGCGGCACGGCATCCACGACGGTGCACTTCGCCGACCTCGACGACGCCGAGGTCGAGGCCTACGTCGCGACCGGCGAGCCGCTGCGGGTCGCCGGGGCGTTCACGATCGACGGGCTCGGTGGGCCGTACGTCGCCGGCATCGAGGGCGACCCGAGCAACGTCATCGGGGTCTCCCTGCCGTTGCTGCGCGAGCTCGTCCGCGAGCTCGGGCTCGCCTGGCACGACCTGCGCCACCCGGCAGCCTGACCCGGCCACCCGGCATCCTGACCCGGCCCCCGGCATCCGAGGCCCGGCCCCCGGCATCCGAGACCCGGCCCGCCCGGCCCCCACCCCCTACCCGCGAAGTCAGGAGCACTTCGCCCACTCATGGCCGTACCCGACCCTGAGTGGGCGAAGTGCTCCTGACTTCGCGTGGGGGGGCGGGTCAGACCGGGGGGACGTCGCGGCGCTTGTCGGCGAAGTGCCGGTCCCGCCGGGCCGCGTACCGCAGCCGGCGGAGCAGCTCTGCGCGCAGGTCCTCGGCCTCCACGACCTCGTCGAGCACGAGGTCGGCGGCGAGCCGCTCGAGGTCGACGTCCTGCTCGTACTCGGCGCGCCGGGCCGCGACGAACGCGTCGCGCGCGGCAGTGCCCTGGGTGGCCTCGACCTCGGCGATCTTGTTCGCGTAGACGGCGTTGACCGCGGCCTCGGGCCCCATGACGGCGATCCGGGCGGTGGGGAGCGCGATCGTCGCGTCGGGCCCGAAGCCGGGGCCGCCCATGGCGTAGAGCCCGGCGCCGTACGCCTTGCGGACGACGACGCAGAACTGCGGGACCGTCGCCGAGGCCACGGCGGAGACCATCTTCGCGCCGTGCCGGATGATGCCGCCGCGCTCGACCTCGGAGCCGATCATGAAGCCCGGCACGTCGGCGAGGTAGACGAGCGGAACCGAGAACGCGTCGCACAGCCAGATGAAGCGGGCCGCCTTGTCGGCGGAGTCGGTGAACAGCACCCCGCCCTTGACGGCCGAGTTGTTCGCGACGATGCCGACGGTCTCGCCGTCCATCCGGGCGAACCCGACGACGAGCTCGGCGGCGAAGAGCGGCTTGACCTCGAAGAAGCTGTCGTCGTCGACGAGGCCGTCGATGAAGTCGTGGACGTCGAAGGGCTGGCTCTCGCGCTCGGGCACCGACGCGCGGGTCAGCGGCCGGGCCGGCTCCTCGGCGTGGTAGGTCGGCAGCGGGGAGCGCCAGTTGTCGGGCAGGTAGGAGAAGTACAGGCGCGCGAGCTCGATGGCCTCGGCGTCGTCGTGGGCGAGCAGGTCACCGACGCCCG
The DNA here is from genome assembly GCF_039541575.1 of Fodinibacter luteus. NCBI lineage: Bacteria > Bacillati > Actinomycetota > Actinomycetes > Micrococcales > Intrasporangiaceae > Fodinibacter (ex Wang et al. 2009) > Fodinibacter luteus. The sequence continues at coordinate 49,564 of NZ_BAABGM010000002.1, forward strand.
AGACGGTGCAGTGCATCCGCGCGCCGCCCATGTCCTCGAGGGAGACCTTCTCGCCGACGACCATCTCGGCCATCCGCGGGCTCCCGAGGTACATCGAGGCGTTGCCCTCGACCATGATGATGACGTCGCAGAAGCTCGGGATGTAGGCGCCACCCGCCGCGGAGGGCCCGAACAGGCAGCAGACCTGCGGCACCTTCCCGGACAGGGCCACCTGGTTGTGGAAGATCCGCCCGGCGCCGCGCCGGCCCGGGAACATCTCGACCTGGTCGGTGATCCGGGCGCCGGCGCTGTCGACGAGCCAGAACACCGGCAGCTCCTCGCGCAGCGCCGTCTCGGTGGCCCGCACGATCTTCTCGACGGTGCGTGCCCCCCACGACCCGGCCTTGACCGTCGGGTCGTTCGCGATGACGACGACGGGCCGCCCCTCGACGGTGCCGCGACCGGTGACGACGCCGTCCGCGGGCAGGCCGGGCGCGAGGGCGTTGGCGTAGCGGCCGTCCTCGACGAGGCTGCCCTCGTCGAGGAGCAGCGCCAGCCGGTCGCGGACGTAGAGCTTGTGCTGCGAGGCGAGCTTGGCGGCGGCCTTCTCGGGCGGTCGTGCGGATGCCGCGCGCGCGGCGTCGAGGCGGGCCCGCACGTCCGCGACCCGCGGGTCCCCGGCGGGGGCCACGGCATCCGGCTGGGGGTCAGCGGTGGTGGGCTGCTCGAGGTCCGGGCTCACCGGCATACCTTTCGTCGTTCTGTTCGAGTCGGGTGCTCAGCCGGTCGCCAGGACAACCATCTGAGCACCCGACGCGAGGGGGTCAGGCGGTCGGGAGGCCGAGGCCCTTGGCGATGACCATGCGCTGCACCTCGGAGGTGCCCTCGCCGATCTCGAGGATCTTCGCGTCGCGGTAGAACCGGGCCACGGGGTACTCCTCCATGAACCCGTTGCCACCGAAGACCTGGGTGGCGATGCGCGTGGCGGTCACCGCGGCCTCGGAGGTGTAGAGCTTGGCGACGGCCGCGGCCTGCTTGACCTCGGCGACGGAGCGGCGCCCGGCCTCCTGCTCGTCCTTGAGCCACGCGGCCCGGTAGGTGACCAGCCGGGCGTTCTCCTCCATGACGGCGAGGTCGGCGATCGGGAACGCGACGCCCTGGTTGACCCCGATCGGCCGCCCGAACGCGGTGCGCGTCCTCGCGTACGCCGTCGTCTCCTCGCGCATCCGGGTGATGAGCCCGAGGGCGAGGGCGCTGATCGCGATCCGGCCGTCGTCGAGGGTCTTGAGGAACTGGCGGAAGCCGTGGCCCCGCTGTCCGAGCAGGTGGTCCTCGGGCACCCGGCAGCCGGAGAACGACAGGCCGTGGGTGTCGGAGATGTTCCAGCCGAGCTTGTCGTAGGCGGGCTCGACGGTGAACCCCGGCGTGCCGGAGGGGATCATGATCGCCGAGATCTCGGCGCGGCCGTCGGCGTCGGTGCCCGTGCGGGCGGTCACCGTGACGACCGAGGTGATGTCGGTGCCGGAGTTCGTGATGAACGCCTTCGCGCCGTCGACGACCCAGTCGCCGCCCTCGAGCACCGCCTTGGTGCGCGTGGCACCCGCGTCGCTGCCGGCATCCGGCTCGGTGAGCCCGAAGCCCGCGAGCGCCCGGCCCGCGACGAGGTCGGGCAGGAAGCGCTCCTTCTGGGCGTCGGTGCCGTAGGTGAGGATCGGGTTGATGCCGAGCCCGACGCCGGCGGACAGGGTGATGCCGACGGACTGGTCGACCCGGCCGAGCTCCTCGATCGCGATGCACAGGTTCGTGAAGGCGCCGCCGTCGGCGTCCTCGAGCGAGCCGCCGTAGGCCTCGGGCACGACGAGGCCGAAGAGCCCGAGCTCGCCCAGCCGCGGCACGAGGTCGGTCGGGAAGTGGTGGTCGCGGTCCCACTCGGCGACGTGCGGCTCGACGGCCTCGGTCGCGAAGTCGCGGACGACCGCCCGGAAGTCCTCGTGGTCCTTGCTGAGCTCGAACATCGGCGCTCCTTCGCGCGGCTGGGTGCGGCCCGGGGTCGCCGGGGCGCGTACGGTCACGTTCTTGACGTTGACGTCAACGTAAAGCAATACTCCCCGGTATGCCAACCCCCACGACGGATGCCGTGCGCTCGCCCTCCGCTGGGCGCGGCGGTGTGGGCGGCGGGGCCGGCGCCTCCGGGCGGGCTGCGGGGGCGACGACCGCGACGCACGCAGGGGGATCGGTGGCCACCGGGTCGGCGAGCGCCGAGCATGACCGCACGTGGACGATCGCGCAGGTCGCCGAGGAGTTCGGGGTCACCCACCGCACGGTGCGGCACTACGAGGAGCTCGGCCTGATCTCTCCTGAGCGACGCGGCACGACGCGGGTCTACCACCGGCGGGACCGGACCCGGCTCGGGCTCATCCTGCGGGGCCGGCGGCTCGGGTTCCCGCTCGAGGAGATCCGCACGATCATCGACCTGTACGACGTGCCGCGGGGGCGCCGCAGCCAGCTCGAGTACGTCCTGGGCCAGATCGACGAGCGGCGGGCCGACCTCGAGCAGCGGCGGCGCGACCTCGACGCCGCACTCGCCGAGCTGGGCGACTTCGAGCGGCGCTGCCGCACCGACCTCGCCCGCCTCGCCTGACGGTGAGGATCGACATCGCAGCCTGTTGGTGCTGGGCTGTGGTCGACCGCCTGGGGTGTGACCCCTCGCCCGATCGTGACCCTCGCCTGACCCTGCGGGCGCGGCGAGGCCGTGACGTGGGGGCATGAAGCGGGGCCGGCATCCGCCTCAGATGCCGGCCCCGCAGTGTCGAGCCACCGCCCCTCGGCCCGTCCAGCCCGGGCGGCGGTTCGGGCCACCTCCTCCTGCAGTCGATGGGTCAGGGTTCGACGCGAGCGGTGCCGGAGCCCGACACCACCCGCGCCATACGAGCCGTCCGTGAGCAGCTGCTCGAGGAAGGCCTGCCAGTGCCCGATCCTGCCTCGTCACGCAGGGCCGTGTCCATGACCCATCTTGACTATCTCTTTACCCTTCGGTGACCCTCCCTTTACGCCCGGCAGCCTCGGGCGCCACACGAGCCACGCCCGTCCTGCCCGTCACGCCCGCAGGAACGCGTCGATCTCGGCCCGCGTCGGCGCGGTGTCGGGCCCCCGCCGGGTGACCTTGATGGCGCCGGCCACGTTGGCGCGTGCCGCGGCATCCGGCCACGCCAGGCCGGCGGCGCGCTCGGCGAGCAGGACGCCGGTGTGCGTGTCGCCGGCGCCGTTCGTGTCGACCGGCCGCTGCGGGTGCCCGGGCAGGTGCGTCGTCACCCCGCCCTCCCGCACGACGCACCCGCGAGCGCCGTCGCGCACGATCGTCACGGCATCCGGTGCGAGCACGGTGGCGACGACCTCGGCGGCCTCGCGCATCCCCCGCACCCCGGTGAGCGCGGCGGCCTCGTCGGCGTTCCCGGTCCACACGTCGGTGCGGGTGAGCACGCGGTCGCGCAGCGGCGCGGCGAGCTCTCCGAACGTCGCCCCGGGGTCGAGGACGACGACCACCCCGTCATCCAGCGTGTCGAGCCACGCGACGAGCGGGTCGCGGGTGAGGCCGACGAGCGAGTAGCCGCTGACGCACACGAGGTCGCCGGGAACCGGCGCCGACGCGGCGAGCGACTCCACCGAGATCCGGCGCTCGGCGCCCTGGGTCGTGACGAACGTGCGCTCGGCGCTCGGCTCGACGAGCACGACGCAGACCCCCGTGTCGAGGTCGGGCAGCGGCGGCGACGACAGCTCGACGCCCTCGTGCGCCAGGGCCGCCCGGACGAGGTCGCCGTTCGGACCGGTCCCGACCGCCCCGGCGTGGACGCACCGGGCCCCCGACCGCGCCGCCGCGAGGAGGATCGTCACCGCTCCCCCGGCGTACCGGTGGTACGACGTGGCCATGACGTTGCCGCCGCGCAGGGGCAGCGCCGGCACCTCCATGACGGCGTCGACGAGGGCCTGAGCGGTGTGGATGACCCGAGGCATGCGCCGAGTATGCCGGTGAGCAGGCCATGCACTCCTCGGTTGCGTCGGTCCTGCTGTGCGGGCAGGACGTGACACCGCGATGGATGGAGGCTTCAGACAGGAGTGCGGGTTCCCTCGTCCCGACTGTCATTCCGCGGGGCCTGCGCAAAGACCGGCCTCTCCGTGGCAGACTCCGCCTCGGGCGCTGCGGCGACGGAACTGCGACGCTCGGCAGCGGCCACGACGGCGAACCCGACGACGCCCAGAGCCACGGGGAGGTTACGGTATGTGAAGAACTCGTGGATCTGCGAATGGTTGGACAGCACCTCGTACCAAACCACGGCAATCCCAGCCGGCAGTCCGATGACGCCCGCTGCTACCAGCGGGCGGAAGCCGTCGGGGCCACCTCTCAGCGCTCGACGCACCATGACCGTCATCATCACCAGGACCAGGAGCGCCACGGCTGCGATGGCCACACGGGCGGTCGGAACGTGCTCGAACCAGTAGCGGACATTCACGGAGGTGGGGACACCGAGGCTTGGCCGCACACCCTCCGCAGCCCCCGAGCTCCTGAAGAGCATCTTGTCCACCACGTCACGACGCACCACCCCCGCGCCAGCCGCGGGCACCGCGATGATCCACCGGGAGGCCCACGTTGCAGCGAAAGCGAGCGGCCATAACGCGCCAGCAACCACCATGCTGAACGACGTGTCCTTCAGCCCCTTCGTGCGTACCCACGTTACCCCGGCGGCAACCGCGACGGACAACATCCATGCCGCGGCAGGGGTGGTGAGTAGATCCATGAAGCAGAAGAGTGCGGCGGAGACGCCCACGCTCAGCAGCCCCCATGACATCGACCTGGATGCGGCGAGCGCGGTGCCTGCCGCGCACCCGAGATACGTCGCGATCGACAATGCCTGACTGAGGGAGGTGGAGGGTGTCGACATCACGTTGCTCGCCACGACCAAGGGCGCAACCAGAGCCGCCGCCGCCAGCGCAGACACCGTACGGCTAACAGCCCAGACGAGCCCAAGGAGAGCAGCCACAAGAATCGCTCCCACGAGCACCCTCAGCCCCCCGAGCCCCCACCACGCGATGGCAGGCTTGGTGACCACCGTGTAACCGGCCCAGTAGCGGAAGTAGTAGCCGAGGCCGTCGATCTCCTCGCCGGACACGACGGCCCTGATCTGCACGTCGCCGCCATTGCAGCTCGCCAAGCGGGGCATGAGCGCGGCGCGGTCGACCACCCCGAGATCTGGACGACCCAACCCGGTGCCGGCGACGACACACTCAGTGAAGGTGTCGGCCGTTCCGCCCATCCGATCGATGGCACCGGGTGGCCCGTACCGGCTCTCAGCCAGGTCACTCACCAGCTGCGTCGCGACAGCCCGGTCCGGCACCGCCGCCCCCGCCACCAGGAGCCCGAAGAGGACGGCCTGAAGCACGACGAACCCGCACAGCAGTAGGAGCGTGGTCCGAATGACCTTCATCAGGGAGAGGTCCGGAACGCCGGAATGCTCATGTAGGCAATCCGCGTGCTGTCTGCTCGAACCTTCCGCAAACCGTCAAGAAGTATTCCTATGAGACCAACGACGGTGGCCAGCAGCACCGTGGAAGCCGCCAGGATGGCGGTGGGGAAGCGGAGCACCAGGCCGGTCTGGACGTACTCCACGATGACGGGCACACCGAGTGCGACGCCAAGGACAGCGAGCAGCCCGCCGAGAGAGAGGTAGAGAGCCAGTGGCCGCTCGTGGTGAAGCAGCCGAGCAATCATCGCCAGAATGCGGACGCCGTCATGATATGTGCGCAGCTTGCTCTCGGAACCCTCAACCCGATCCTTGAAACCGACCTGCACCTCCGCCTGTGGCACCCGATTGTTCACAGCGTGGACGGTCAGCTCGGTCTCGATCTCGAAGGCCCGAGAGGTTGCGGGGAAGGATTTGACGAATCGGCGGGAGAAGACCCGGTACCCGCTGAGCATGTCGTTGACGGGGTATCCGAAGATCGCAGAGACCACCTTGTTGAAGAATCGATTGCCGCGTTCATGGCCAGCCCGATAGGCGCCCTCGTGGCTCGGGAGACGCACGCCCGTCACATGGTCGAGCGGACCGTCGAGCAGTAACCGGATCATCTCAGGAGCGGCCTTGGCGTCGTAGGTGTCGTCGCCGTCGACCATGAGGTAGACATCGGCCTCCACATCCGCAAGTGCCCGCCTGATGACGTTGCCTTTGCCCTTCAGCGGCTCGGTCCTGACGACGGCTCCGGCTGCCTCGGCCTCACGGCGGGTGGCGTCCGTACTAGCGTTGTCGTAGACGTAAACGGTCGCTGTCGGCACGGCGGCCTGCAGGTCAGACACGACTTTCCCGACCGCAGCCTCTTCGTTGTAGCAGGGCACGATGGCGGCGATGACCGGGGACCGAAGGTTGTTGTGCATGGCGGGGTCTCTCGGGTGGTGAGGCGAGGATGCGCGTTGACGGTACCCGACCCTCACGGATTCCCGCGCGCCCGGCTACCGTTTGCGCGTCGCTTGTGTGGCCCACCGTGCGCACCCCGGTCCGGACGACAGGTCTCGGACGTCACTCGACGCGGACCCGCACGGCGTACAGCTCGGGGAAGAACGTCAGGTCGAGCGCCCGGCGCAGGAAGGCCACGCCGCTCGACCCGCCCGTCCCCTGCTTGTGGCCGATCGTGCGTGTCACGACCTGCAGGTGCCGGAAGCGCCACTGCTGGAACAGGTCCTCGATGTCGACGAGCTCCTCGCACGTCTCGTAGACCCCCCAGTGCGCGGCCGGCGCGGCGTACACCGACGCGAACACCTCGACGAGGTCCTCGTCGAGCCGGTACGGCTGGGTGACGTCGCGCCCGAGCACCGCCTCAGGCACGGCGTGGCCGCGCCGCGCGAGGAAGCGGAGGAACTCGTCGTACAGGGTCGGCTCGCGCAGCAGCCGCTCGAGCACGGCGTGCTCGCGCGGCGAGTGCTCGAAGACCCGCAGCATGTCGGCGTTCTTGTTCCCGAGGAGGAACTCGACCGCTCGGTACTGGTGGCTCTGGAACCCCGAGCTCGTCGCGAGGTAGGGCCGGATCTGGGCGTACTCGCTCGGCGTCAGGGTCGCGAGCACGTCCCACTGCTCGACGAGCTGCTTCTGCACATGCTTGACCCTCGCGAGCCGCTTGAGGGCCGGCGCGAGCTCGTCGGCCGCGACGAGCGCCCGGGCGGAGCGCAGCTCGTGGAGCAGCAGCTTGAGCCACAGCTCGGCGACCTGGTGCTGGACGATGAACAGCAGCTCGTCGTGCTGCTCGGGCTCGCTGCGCGGGTGCTGCGCGGACAGCAGGGTGTCGAGGTCGAGGTAGGCGCCGTACGACATCGCCTGGCTGAAGTCCTTGGAGATCCCCTCCTCGAGCACTCGCTGGGCCCGGTCGACGGCGTCATCGCTCATGGAGGCATCATGCCGGGCCTCCGTGCCCCGGTCAGCGCCGAACGAGTTCGAGGATGCGCGCGCAGGTCTCCACCGGGGGACGGACCCCGTCGGCGACGACATCCATGCCGGCGCGGTCGATGAGCCGGGCGGGGTCGACCGCGCCGGATGCCGTGGTCATCCCGGATGCCGTGGGCGCGCCGACCGTCTCACCCCCCGGAGCGTGCCGCCCGGCCTTCGCGAGGTCGCGGGGCAGGGCCCGCTCGGCGACCCGACGGGCCATGACCTCGGGATCGACGTCGAGCCAGCAGAGCACGACTTGAGCTGCGCCCCAACCGATTCCGCTGCGACGCCACCCCACGGCATCCGCTGCCTCGGAGGTGAAGGGCGCCACCGCGACGACGTCTCGCCCGGCGCGCAGGTTGTCCGCCACGACCTCGGCGAGGCACGCATACCGGGCGCCTCGCAGGGCGGCGAACCTCGGGGCGTCGAGGTCGGCGGCCTCCCCGAGGGACGCGGCGAGGGCCTCGACGAGCGGGGTGGTCACGCTGTCGAGGTCGACGAGGCACATCCCACCGGCCGCCGCCACGAGGGCGCCCACCGTCGTCTTGCCTGCGCCGGGCACACCGCCGACGCAGACGAGCGTGCCGCCCGCCCGGCCGGGCTGCGGCTCGTTCGCCGAGGCGACCACGGTCAGGCCCCGGGGGTCCCGGACGTGCGGTACCAGGTCTCGCCGACGACCGACACGGCATCCGCCATGGGGACCGGCGTCCACGCGGGGGCGCCGCGACCCTCGAGCACCTCGGCGAGCTCGTCGAGGCGGCGGGCCGCCAGGGCCGCACCCGCAGCGCGCTGACCGGCATCGAGCCGCCCGACGGCGTCGCCCCAGATCGCCCGCCCGGCCATGAAGCCGCTGCAGCCGTGGTCGGCGGCGACGTCGACCTGGGTGCGGAAGCCCTCGAAGGTCACCCCGGCACTGAGCAGCACCCACGGGCCGTCGACCGCGGCGTCGAGCTCGGCGCACGCGGCGTGGCAGGCGTCGCGGTCGGTGAGGTCGAGGAGGGGGAACTCGACCTTCATGATGTCGGCCCCGACGTCGTGGAAGGACCGGGCCGAGGCGAGGACGCTGCTGCGCCGCCGGTCGCGCACCGCCGGGTCGTCGAGGGACTCGCCGTCGACCGGGAACCACAGCGGCTCGACGATGAGGGGAAGACCCACCGCGTGGCAGTCCTGCGCCGCCTGCGCCACCACCTCGTGCTGGTGGGCGACGACGGCCGGGTCGGCGTCCTCGCGGTGGAAGACGACGAGCTTGGCCGCATCGGCCCCGAGGGCTGAGAGCCTGGCCGGATCCCAGCCCTGCTTGAGCCTCAGCTCCGTGTCGAACCCGACCGAGCTCGTCGCGGGGGTGTAGTAGAGGTCCTCGAGACCCGAGATGAGGCCCACGTCACCGGGCAGGGCGCCGGTGACGACGGCCTGGCCGAAGCTCCAGACCGGGTCGGCGAGGACCGACGTCGCGTGCCGTGACAGCTCGGCGATCATCTCGAGCTTGGACTCGACGACCTCCTCGAAGGTGACCGACGAGACGTCGTCGTCGAACAGGAGCAGGTAGGTGTCCGGGTGGTCGATGGCGATCGTGCGGATCAGCCCGGCCGCGTCGCAGATGCGGGCCAGGCGCCGGTGGAGACCGACGGTCTCGGCAGTTGGGACGTGGGGTATTGACAGCGCTGTCATGCCGCCTTACGTTAGTCGACAGGCGAAGAACCGACAAGCGTGTCCGCCACATGACAGCGCTGTCTGACCTAGGGCAAGGAGGCCCCCGTGCTCGTCGTGACACCCAACACGTGCATCGACGTGACGACGTGGCTGCCCGTCCTCGTTCCCGGGTCGGTGAGCCGGGCGTCGCGCACGGAGGTCACGGCCGGCGGCAAGGGTGTCAACGTCTGCCGCACGCTGCGGGCCCTCGGCGTCACGCCCCGTCTCGTCGGCCTCGCCCCGGTGGCGGACCCGCGGCTCTCCGAGCTGCTCGCCGCCGAGGGGTGTGACTTCCTCCCCGTCCCCCACACCGGTGAGGCGCGGCTCGCCCTCATCCTCCTCGAGGACTCCGGGCGGGTCACCGTCGTCAACGGCCGCGGTCCCGAGCCCCACGAGTGGGACCACGACACCTTCCTCGGCACGATCGTCGGCGAGCTCGCGGCCACCGGCCCGGCCGCGGTCCTGTGCTCCGGCTCACTTCCTCCCGACGTGCCCGTCGACCTCTACGGCGAGGTCGTCGCCGCCGCGCACGCGGCCGGCATCCCGGCGTTCGTCGACGCCGCCCCCGCCGTGCTCGGCGCCTCCCTCGCCAGCGGGCCCGACCTCGTCAGCCCCAACGTCGGCGAGGTCGAGTCGCTCCTGCACGGTCGCACCGACGAGCACGTCGAGGAGCAGGGCGACGACCTTCCCGAGCGCTGCGTCGCCGCCTCGCGCGAGCTGCACGCCCGCGGCGCCCGCCGGGCCGTCGTCACGGCGGGGTCGCACGGCGCCGCGCTCACGACGGCCGGGGGCTCGTGGTGGGTCGACGCCGTGCACGTCGAGGTGGCGAACCCGATCGGCGCCGGCGACTCCTTCCTCGCGGGCACGGCGCACGCCCTGACCGGCGGCGCCGACGACGTCACGGCCGTCCGCCACGGCATGGCCGTCGCCGCCGCCGCGGTCCAGCACGAGCGCGGCGGCATGCTCCACGCCTCCCTCGTCGACGGGCTGCTCGCCCGGCTCCCCCAGGGGGTCCCCGCGTGAACGGGCCGACCATCTACGACGTGGCCCGCGAGTCGGGCTTCTCGATCAAGACCGTCTCGCGCGTCATCAACGGCGAGAGCGGGGTCCGGCCCGAGACCATCGACCGGGTCGAGCGCGCGATCAAGGCCCTCGACTACCACCCCAACCCCGCCGCCCAGCGCCTCGGCGGCGGAAAGCTGCCGACCATCGGGATCGTCGTCGACTCGATCGACGACCCGTTCTTCGGCGAGGTCATCGCCGTCGTCGAGCGGCGAGCCGTCGAGATGGGCATGGACGTCCTCGTCGCGTCGACCGGCATGGATGCCGTCCGCGCCCGCACGCAGGTCGAGCGCCTCGTGCGCCGCGGGGTCTCCGCCCTCATCGTCGCGCCCTTCGGGGACGACGCCGCCGCCCGCGCCGACCTGCCCGATGACGTCCCCGTCGTCGTCATCGACCGCAAGTGCGGCATCGAGGACAAGGACGTCGTGCGGGTCACCGACCACGAGGGGGCCGTCGAGGCGGTGCGCCACCTCGTCGCGCACGGGCACGAGCGCATCGCCTTCCTCGGCGAGACGGCCGAGTTCACGACCGTCCAGGACCGCCTGAGCGGCTACACCGACGCCCTCGTCGAGGCCGGTCTGGCGGTCGAGCCCGAGCTCGTGGAGACCCGGTGCTGGAGTGCCGATGTCGCCTACCCCCTCGCCCTCGCGATGCTCGCCCCGCCGGACGCCCCCACCGCCGTGTTCGCGTCGACGCCGCTCGTCGGGCTCGGGGTGCTGCGCGCGCTCAAGCGCCTCGACCGCCAGGACGTCGCGCTCGTCGTGTTCGGCGACTTCCCGCTCGCCGAGCTCATGACCCCGCCCACCACCGTCGTCGACCAGCGCCCGACACCCCTTGCGCACGCCGCGTTCGACCACCTCGCCCGCCGCCTCGACGACGCGCACGCGCCCGTCGTCGAGACCGTCCTGCCCACCCGCCTCATCCAGCGCGGCTCGGGTGAGCTGCCGCCCAGGGAGACCTCGTGAGACACCCCCTCGTCGTCGACCTCGGGTTCGACCTCGGCACGACCGTCACGAAGCTGACGGCCCTGGCCGAGGACGGCTCGAAGCTCGTCGACCTCTCCGTCGCCACGACGTGGCACGAGCTCGCCGACGGCCGGGCCGAGCGCGACCCGCAGGTCGTCGTCGACGCCGTCGAGGATCTCGTCGCCCGCGCCGCGACGACGATCGGCGCCGGCAACGGCGCGGGACGCCCGGTCACCATCCGCTCGATCGGGTTCACGTCCATGGCCGAGGCCGGGGTGCTCGTCGACGCCGACGGGCGGGCCCACTCCCCCGTCATCGCGTGGTTCGACCCTCGCGGGGCCGAGCAGGCCCGGGCGCTCCCGGCCGATCTCGCCCACGACTTCCCTGCGCGCACCGGCCTGCCCGTCAGCCACGTCGCCTCGCTGTTCAAGCTCGCCTGGCTGCGCGACCAGGGCCTCTCCCTGGCCGGGCTCCAGTGGCTCTCGCTGCCCGAGTTCGTCATCGACCGCCTCGGCGGGCGACGCGTCGCCGAGCTGTCGCTCATGGGCCGCACCGGCTTCTACGACATCCACGCCGACGGGCTGTACCGCCCGGCCCTGGACCACCTCGGCGTCGGCGAGGACTTCGTCCCCGAGCTCGTGGGTGCGGGGACCCCGGCCGGTCGGGTCCGTGCCGACCACCCGGTCGTCGCGGTGCGTGGCGCGGTGCTCACCGTCGCAGGCCACGACCACGCGGTCGCCGCGGCGGCCGCGAACTCGGCCGCGACGGCATCCGCGATGGACAGCTTCGGCACCGCCGAGGCCTTCCTCGTCGCCAGCGCCCACGTCCCGGACCCCGAGAGGGTGCGGACCCTGTCGGCACACGGCGTGTCCGTCTACCCGCACGTCGTGCGCGGGACGACCGGGCTGCTCGCGGGGATGCGCACCGGGCTCGTCCTCAAGCGCGTCCTGCGCCTCCTCGGCGCCGACGACGAGGAGGGCCGGGCCCGCGTCGACCGCGAGTCGCTCGCCTTTCGCGGCGACCGCAGCGGGGACGTCGGCGTCACCGGCTTCTCGATGTCGGACCACGACGTCACCGTGCACCTGCGCGGCGACTCGCCGACCCCGGGGAGGGTCTGGCGCGCCGCGCTCGACCACAGCACGGCGCACGCCGCCGATCTCCTCTCGCACCTCGGCACCGCCGGGGTCCCCATCGAGCGCCTCGTCCTCGCGGGCGGCTGGAGCCGGATGCCGTCGGTCCTCGACGCACGCCGCGCCCTCGCCCCCACGGTCGAGGTCGCCGCCATCCAGCAGCCGGGGCCTCGTGGTGCCGCGCTCTACGGGCGATGGGCCGCCACCCAGGGCGACCCCATCAGCAGCGACCTGCGGCCCCCAGCCGCGTACTTCACCTCGGTCGCGGAGACGGTCTCCGTCGACCACGCACCACCTCTGGCTAAGGAGGCCACCTCATGACGACGACCGGACTCGACGCGATCGCGACCCCGCAGGGCACGTTCGCGGTGCTCGCGATGGACCAGCGCGGCACGCTCAGGCGGATGCTTGCCGCGGTGGACCGCACGGACACCACGGACGCCGAGATCGTCGCGATGAAGCGCGACATGATCGCCTCGCTCGCGGGCAGCGCCTCGGCGTTCCTCATCGACCCGACCTTCGGCATCCCGGCCGCCGAGCAGGTGAGGGACGTCCCTTCGTACGGCCTGCTCCTCGCGGCCGAGCCGGGCACCCGCCCCACCCACGACGGTGAGCCCACCGTCACCCTCGACCCGGCGCAGGATGCCGCGTGGGTGCGGGACAGCGGTGCCCACGCCATGAAGTTCCTCGCCCAGGTCCGGGCCGACCGCCCGGTCGGCGCCGACGGTCGCGACCTCACCGCCGAGGCGCACGACGCGCTCAAGGTGCTCATCGAGGACTGCGCCGCCCAGGGCGTGCCCTCGGTCGTCGAGAACCTCATCTACCCGCTCAACGGCGAGGCCCCCCTCTCCCCCGAGGCCCGGGCCGACGCCATCATCGAGGCCGCGGTGCTCATCGACGGCCTCAAGCCCAGCCTGCTCAAGCTCGAGTACCCCGGCAGCCCCGAAGCCTGCCGCCGCCTCGCCGAGCGCCTCACCGTGCCGTGGGCCGTGCTGTCGGCGGGCGTGTCCTCCGACGAGTTCGCCCAGGTGCTGCGGGTCAGCTGCGACGAGGGCGGCGCGAGCGGCTTCATCGCCGGTCGGGCCATCTGGAAGGAGACCGTGGCCATGGACCACGCCGAGCGCGTCGCGTTCCTGTCGGAGACCGGCCGGCGTCGCATGGACGATTACACCTCGATCATCGACGGGCGTGCCCGTCCGTACCGCGAGGCGATCGCATGAGCGCCCTGCTGGAGGCCCGTGGGCTGTCCCGCCGCTTCGGCCGGGTGCAGGCTCTCGACCACGCCGACTTCGACGTCGACGCGGGCGAGGTCGTCGCCCTCATCGGCGACAACGGTGCCGGGAAGTCGACTCTCGTCAAGGCCCTCACCGGCAACCTCGACATCGACGAGGGCGAGGTCCTCTTCGAGGGTCAGCGGGTGCAGTTCACGAGCCCGCACGAGGCGTCGGCCGTGGGGATCGAGGTCGTCCACCAGGATCTCGCCCTCGCCCCGCACCTCGACTCGGCCCAGAACATGTTCCTCGGTCGGGAGCTGATGCGGCCCGGCATCCTCGGGAAGCTCGGCTTCATGGACAACACGACGATGCGCAGCCAGGCCGCCCAGGCCTTCACCGAGCTGGGCTCGGCGGTTCGCTCGGTCGTCGTGCCGGTCGGCGCGATGTCCGGTGGGCAGAAGCAGTCGGTCGCCATCGCCCGCTCGGTCTCCTGGGCCAACAAGGTGCTCTTCCTCGACGAGCCCACGGCGGCGCTCGGCGTCGTCCAGACGCATAACGTCCTCGAGATGATCAAGAAGGTCCGCGACCGTGGCCTCGCCGTCGTGCTCATCTCGCACTCCATGCCACACGTCATGGAGGTCGCCGACCGGGTGCAGGTCCTTCGCCTCGGCAGGCGCGTCGCCACCTACCGAGCGGCCGACACCTCGGTCGAGGAGCTCGTCGGCGCCATGACCGGCGCCCTGGACAAGAAGGAGGGGGCGGCATGACCACCACGACGACCCCGGCGCAGGTGATCGAGACCACGGCGAGCCACGGCAGCCTCGCCGAGAGGGTCAAGGGCCTGCAGTCCGTGTGGATCCTCGGCGTGCTCGTCGTCATCGTCGCCGTGTTCGGCGTCCTGTCACCGACGACGTTCCTCACCGCCGGGAACATGACGAACATCATGCAGAACGTCTCCATCTGGGCGGTGCTCGCCGTCGGCATGACGTTCGTCATCATCACCTCCGGCATCGACCTGTCGGTCGGCTCCGTCCTCGTCGTCTCGTCCGTCGTGGCGGCGAAGACGATGGAAGCCCTGGGCGGGCAGGGCTGGGGCACCGCCCTCATCGGCCTCGTGCTCTCCGTCGTCGTCGGCCTGGCCTGGGGCATCCTCAACGGGTTCCTCGTCGCCCGGGCCAAGGTCCCGCCGCTCATCGTCACCCTCGGCACGCTGTCGGTGGCCCTGGGCATCGCGCAGATCATCACCGGTGGGCTCGACATCCGTTCGGCGCCGGACGTGCTCGTCGACACCATCGGGTACGGCCGCCTCGCCGGCATCCCGGCGATCAGCCTCATCGCGCTGGCCGTCGTCGTCATCGGCGGAATAGTCCTCCACAAGACGCGGTTCGGCCGCTACACCTACGCGATCGGCTCCAACGAGATCTCGGCGCGGCGGGTCGGCATCAGCGTCGACCGCAAGCTCGTCCAGATCTACGCCCTGTCCGGCCTGCTCGCCGGGTTCGCCGGCATCCTGTCGCTCGCGCAGTTCGGCACGACGACGATCGCCGGGCAGTCACTGACCAACCTCAACGTCATCGCCGCGGTCGTCATCGGCGGCACGTCGATCTTCGGTGGCCAGGGCTCGATGTTCGGCTCGATGGTCGGCCTGTTCATCCCCGCCGTCCTCCAGTCCGGCTTCGTCATCATCGGCGTCTCCCCGTACTGGCAGACCGTGGCGGTCGGGGCGATCCTCATCGCCGCCGTGTACGTCGACCAGCACCGACGCGCGGCCGCCAGCCGCGGCAAGGGCGTCAGCACCTGACCCCTGCCGTCCCGCCCGGGCCGGCCACCCCGGCCCGGGCAGGCATCCCGAGCACGAGCACCAGCAGCACCGCAGCACCAGCAGCACCGCAGCACCGCAGCACCGCACCACCACACCTCACCACACCCGCAGGAAGGCAACACCATGAGGAACACCATCAAGCTCACCGCGATCACGGCCGGCGCAGCGCTGGCCCTGGCCGCGTGCAGCACCGGAGCCCCCTCCGCCGAGGACACCACCGCCGCGGCCGGCGGCAGCGACAACAAGAACATCGCGTTCGTCCAGGGCGTCGCCGGTGACGAGTTCTACATCACCATGGAGTGCGGCATCAAGGAGAAGGCCGCCGAGCTCGGCTACACCGTCACCACCCAGGGCCCGCAGAAGTTCGACCCGACCCTGCAGAAGCCGATCGTCGACTCGGTGACGGCCTCCAAGCCCGCGGCGATGCTCATCGCCCCGACCGACGTCGAGGCCATGCAGGCCCCGCTCGAGCAGGCCGCCGCGGCCGGCATCAAGGTGGTCCTCGTCGACACCACCGTCAACGACCCGTCCTTCGCGGTCTCGCAGATCAGCTCGGACAACGTCGGCGGCGGCGCCGCGGCCTTCGACGCCATCAAGGCGGCCAAGCCCGCGGGCGGCAAGGTGCTCGTCATCTCCACCGACCCCGGCATCTCGACGGTCGACGCCCGCGTCAAGGGCTTCGAGGATGCCGTCAAGGCCGACTCCGCGTACACCTACCTCGGCGTCCAGTACAGCCACAACGACCCGGCCACGGCGGCCAACCTCGTGTCGGCCGCGCTGCAGAAGGACCCCGACATCGTCGGCATCTTCGCGACCAACCTGTTCTCGGCCGAGGGCTCCGCCACCGGTGTGCGCCAGGCTGGCGGCAAGGACATCACGATCGTCGGCTTCGACGCCGGGCCCAACCAGATCAAGGCCCTCGAGGACGGCACCGTCCAGGCGCTCGTCGCCCAGCAGCCGGCGACGATCGGCTCCGACGGCGTCGAGCAGGCGGATGCCTCCCTCACCGGCGGCACCGTGACGCCCACCATCCAGACCGGGTTCACCATCATCACGAAGGACAACCTGTCCGGCGAGGGCGGCGACGCGGCCTACAAGTCGTCCTGCTGACCCTCCCCCAGACGGCGGGGCCGTCGCGCGCTCGACGCCGCGGCGGCCCCGCTCCCACGCCCGGGCCCGGCGAGTCGCACCGCCGGACAGGCGCACCGCCGGACAGGCAGTCGAGCCCGCGGGTTCGTCGTCCTCACCCCGATCCACGCTCGGGCCGGCGACCCACGGGAAGCACTGCCTGTTCGGCGGCGCACTCCTTCCGGGTTCGGCAGCCGACAGCCGGGTCGGCGACGGTCAGCGGGCGACGACGTCGACGAGGGCGGCGTGTCCCGCGGCGTCGACGCGCACGACCGCGACGGCCGAGCCGCCCCGCACGGCATCCTCGAGCGCCGCGGCCTCGTCCTGGGGCAGGAACCAGCTCTCGATGCCGCACTCGAGGCGCCAGCTCGAGTCGTCACAGCGCAGGAACACGCCGTCCGACGGGGCGGTGCGGCGCACCTCGCCGCCGACCCACACGTCCCCCTGCCGGGTGAGCGGGACGTAGGCCGTGCCGCGCTCGTCGTCGACGGCCTGCTCCTCCTCGACGCCCGGGACCTCGCCCTGGAGCGGCTGGCCGGGCAGGTCCGGGTATCCGAGGTCGACGTAGGCGCCCCGGAACGGGTCGTAGGGGTCGACGGGCTGGACCCGCAGCACGACCTCCTCGCCGGTGATCCGGGCGGACAGCGGAGCCCAGACCGCGACACCGACGAGGGCCAGCTGGGCGAGGACGACGGCCCCGACCCGGACCGCGCGGGCGGTGCTCATGACAGCGCCTCCTTCGCCTCGCTGACGAGCCGGCGTCGGCCACGGTCGGCGAGGACGCCGGTGCCGAGGAGCACGATGCCGACGATGAGGAACAGGGCAGCCCCCGAGACGACCGGGGCGAAGACCGCGAACGCCTGGACCGTGACGAACACGACGAGCGCCGCGGTGGCGAGCCAGGTGAGGCGGCCGGTGTCGCGCATACCGCCGAGCACGGCGTACCCGCTCGCCACGAGCAGGTACGCGACGACCGAGAGCACGGCCCGCGCCCACGCGCCGGGCGGCAGGTCGGAGGTGTCGAGCAGGCTCTCGTCGAAGCGCCACAGCGACAGGCCGACCGTGAGCACGAGGGACAGTGCCGCGAGACCGACCTCGAAGCGGTCGAGCCGGTCGCCGCGCACGGCGGCGCCGATCGCAAGGAGCACGGCGACGCCGAGGCCGACCCACAGAGCGACGCCGCCCTCGGCATCACCCCAGGCGTAGGGCAGGGCCGCGACGAACAGCGCCACGAGGGCCAGGGCGGCCCCGATCTCGCGCCACGGGGCGGCGAACTCGCGCCAGCCGAGCACGCCGTGCCCGACCCCGATGGACACGCCGGCGAGCGCCGCGGCGGCCAGGGCGGTCGAGACGGCGAACGCGCCCTCGGCCGCGCTCAGCACCTCCCAGACGAACCAGAACGCGATGAGGCCGATGCCGAGGACGAGCGGGGCGACCCCCCGCACGGTGTACGCCCACAGGATCGCGCCGAGGCCCCAGACCCCGACGAGGAGCGGCTCGTAGGCGGGCACCTGCAGGCTCTGGGCCGCCTGGAAGACGACGGCACCGAACGCACCCGCGGCGAGGAGCCGGACGGCCCCGACGACCGGGGAGGCCACGTCCCCCGAGCGGGCGCGCCGGGCGGCGAGCAGCTCGGACGCGACGACAAGGCCGATCCACACGGTCACCATGAGCAGGAAGCGCACGAGCGGCGACATCTGCTGGAGGTTGGACGCGACGAGCCAGATGAGCCCCAGCCCGACGAAGCAGGCGCCGAGGGTCAGCACGATCCGCGAGAGCGTGAAGCGCCGGCTCGCAACGTAGCGGCCGCGGATCGCCGTGGCGGTGTCAGTGTCGACGAGGCCCTCGGCCTGCCAGTGCCGCAGCTCGCCCTCGAGCCAGTGCAGCTGGCCGGGGCTGGCCGCGTGGACCGCGGGGTCGCGGTGCGCCGGGGCGGCGGGGGGGTCGGTGGGCGGCGCAGTCATCGCGGGCTCCTCGGAGGTCGGGCCGTCGCCCGGAAAGGGGGCGACTCCATCGTCCTCCCGGGGCGGGGCGCGCAGCCATGAGCACGGCTACTCACCCGCGTGTCCCGAAGCGCCGGGCGCTCGCGAAGCCGGGATGGGTACACCCCGGTCCCACGGTGGACTCCCTCGGTGGAACTCCCCCGCCCCTCCGATGGGTCACACCTCGTTGAACTCCTCGGGGTTGGGCCCGGTGCGGAAGCCCCGGTCGAGGGTGGCAAGGTCCGCGAGGTCCTCGGGCGTCAGGGTGAGGTCGGCCGCGGCGAGGTTCTCGACGATGCGCGACGGGGTCACCGACTTCGGCAGCACGACGAGGCCGAGGGCGAGGTGCCAGGCGATGACGACCTGGGCCGGGGTGGTGCCGTGGACCTGCGCGATACGGCCGACGACGGGGTCGTCGAGCACCTTCTTGCCGGACGCGAGCGGGCTCCACGACTCGGTGACGATGCCGCGCTGCGCGTGGAAGGCCCGCAGCGGTGCCTGCTGGAGGTAGGGGTGCAGCTCGATCTGGTTGATGCTCGGCCACTCCCCGGTCTCGTCGCGCAGCCGCTGGAGGTGCTCCGCGTGGAAGTTGCAGACCCCGACGGCCCGCACCCGGCCCTCGTCGCGCAGCTCGCGCAGCGCCTCCCAGGTCTCGACGTAGCGGCCCTGCCGCGGCACCGGCCAGTGCACGAGGTAGAGGTCGAGGACGTCGAGGCCGAGGCGCCCCATCGACGCGTCGAACGCGGCGAGGGTGGCGTCGCGGCCGTGGTCGTCGTTCCACACCTTCGTCGTGACGAAGACCTCCTCGCGGGGGACGTCGCTCGCCGCGAGGGCCCGCCCGACGCCGGCCTCGTTGCCGTAGATGCGGGCGGTGTCGATGTGGCGGTAGCCGGCCTCGAGGGCGGCGGTGACGGCCGGTCCGACCTCGTCGTCGGGCACCTGCCAGACGCCGAAGCCGATCGTCGGGATCTCCACCGGTCCGGTGGGCGTGGTCAGCGAGGTCGTGGTCACGTGGGGCATGCACCCACCGTATTGCGCTCGCCGCGCCGCAACCTCGCCCGGGTGCCCGGCAACCTCACGCCGGTGCGTCGCAGCGTCGCCCGGGCGCGCGCCCACGTCGCGAGCGCGCGCCCCAGCAGCCTGGCCAGCGCACTCGCGGCCCGCCGGCGGACGGCCGCCTGGGCGAGCAGGACGCTGCCGAGGGTCAGCGCCATCGCCGCCAGGGCCACGCCGCCGAAGGGCTCGGCCAGCAGGGCGACCCCGAGCACGGTGCCGACGACGGGGTTGACGAGGCCGACGACGGCGACGGCACCGGCATCCATCCGGGTGAGGCCACGGAACCACAGCACGTACCCGAGCGCCGAGCCCACGAGGCCGAGGTAGGCCAGTGCGGCGAGCGCCGAGGCGTCGAGGGCGGGGGGTGCGCCCTCGACGGCCGCCGCGACCGGCACGAGCAGGATGCCGCCCGCGACGAGCTGCCACGACGTCGTCACGAGGACGTCGTCGCGCGGCGACCAGCGCTTGACGAGGACGAAGCCGGTCGACGACGCGACGACCGCGCCCACGACGGCGACCACGCCCCACGGGTCGACCCCACCCGACCGGTCGCCCTGCCAGACGAGCACGACGACCCCCGCGACGCCCGCCACCGCCGCGAGGAGGGTCACCCGGGCCTGGCGCTCCCCCAGGACGAGGAACGCCACGGCCATGACGACGAGGGGCGAGATCGCGGTCAGGGTCGAGCCGAGGCCGCTCGGCAGGCGGTACGCCCCGACGTACAGCAGGGCGAAGAAGAGACCGTGGTTGAGCCCCCCGAGCACGAACGAGCGCCCCCACCACCGCCCCCGCGGCAGCCGCCGGACCCAGAGGAGCAGCAGGATGCCGGCCGGCAGCACCCGGGCGGCCGCGGCGAAGAACGGCCGGTCCGCGGGCAGCCACAGCTGGGTCACCGCGTACGTCGAGCCCCACACGACGGGGGGCACGGCGGTGAGCGCGACGGTCGCCAGCCCCGGTGGCCGCGATCGGGTCCCGGACAGTTCATCTTCCATGGAAGAGACTTTACCTTCCATGGAAGATAAAGTCCATTCCATGGACCACGTCGCCATCATCGCCGAGCAGTGGCGTGCCGAGCGCCCCGACCTCGACACCTCTCCCGTGCTCGTCATCGGCCGGATCCACCGCATCGCGGCCGCCCTGACCCCCGAGCTGGTCGCCGTCTACGCCCGGCACGGCCTCGGGGAGGGCGAGTTCGACGTGCTGGCGACGCTGCGCCGCCAGGGCCCCCCGTACGCCCTCACTCCCGGGGAGCTCGGCGAACGCACCATGGTCACCTCGGGAGCGGTCACCAAGCGGGTCGACCGGCTCCTGGCCCACGGACTCGTCGAGCGGCGAGCCAGCCCGTCGGACGGTCGCTCGCGCACCGTCGTCCTCACCCCCGCCGGTCGACGGGTCATCGACGCCGCCATGGTGGACCACGTCGCCAACGAGGCCCGCCTGCTCGCCGGGCTCGACGCCGACGAGCGCGCCACCCTCGCCGACCTGCTCGCGCGGCTCGCGACGTCGCTCGGCGCCTGACCGGACCGCTCGTCGACTCCGTCACACCGGAGCACGCACCGGCCCCGGCCGCAGGGCTGGGGCACCCGGCATACCGATAGAGTCCGAGCCATGGCCATCAGCAAAGTCCTCATCGCCAACCGGGGTGAGATCGCGGTCCGCATCGCCCGTGCCTGCACGGACCACGGCATCGGGTCCGTCGCCGTCTACGCCGAGCCCGACCGCGACGCCCTCCACGTCAAGGTCGCCGACGAGGCGTACGCCCTGGGCGGGTCGACGCCGGCCGACTCCTACCTGCTCCAGGACAAGCTGATCGAGGTCGCCCACCAGGCCGGTGCCGACGCCGTCCACCCCGGGTACGGCTTCCTCGCGGAGAACGCCGGCTTCGCGCAGAAGGTCATCGATGCCGGGCTCGTGTGGATCGGGCCGGGGCCCGAGGCCATCGACTCCCTCGGCGACAAGGTCAAGGCCCGCCACATCGCGCTCGCCGCGAAGGCGCCCCTCGTCCCGGGCACGCCCGACCCGGTGAGCGGCCCCGACGAGGTCGTCGCGTTCGCCCGGGAGCACGGCCTCCCGGTCGCCATCAAGGCGGCCTACGGCGGCGGCGGGCGCGGGCTCAAGGTCGCCCGCACCCTCGAGGAGATCCCCGAGCTGTACGAGTCGGCGGTGCGCGAGGCGGTCACCGCGTTCGGGCGCGGCGAGTGCTTCGTCGAGCGCTTCCTCGACCACCCGCGCCACGTCGAGACCCAGTGCCTCGCCGACCAGCACGGCAACGTCGTCGTCGTGTCGACCCGAGACTGCTCGCTGCAGCGGCGCAACCAGAAGCTCGTCGAGGAGGCCCCCGCGCCGTTCGTCACCGACGAGCAGCACACCGAGCTGCTGCGGGCGTCGAAGGAGATCCTGCGCCGAGCGGGCTACGTCGGCGCCGGCACCTGCGAGTTCCTCGTCGGTCCCGCAGGCGACATCTCCTTCCTCGAGGTCAACACCCGCCTGCAGGTCGAGCACCCCGTCTCCGAGGAGGTCACCGGCATCGACCTCGTCCGCGAGCAGTTCCGCATCGCCGACGGCGAGGCGCTCGACTACCCCGACCCCGAGCCGCACGCGCACTCCATCGAGTTCCGGATCAACGGCGAGGATGCCGGTCGCGGCTTCCTCCCCGCGCCCGGCACCGTCACGACGATGCGCGTCCCGCACGGCCCCGGGGTGCGCTGGGACTCCGGCCTCCTCGAGGGCGACACCGTCGCCGGGGCGTTCGACTCGATGATCGCCAAGCTCGTCGTCACCGGACGCGACCGCCAGGAGGCCCTGCAGCGGGCCCGCCGTGCCCTCGACGAGCTCGTCATCGAGGGCATGCCCACCGTCACCCCCTTCCACCGGGCCGTCGTCGCCGACCCCGCGTTCGCGCCGGCCGACCCCGGCGAGAAGTTCTCCATCCACACCCGCTGGATCGAGACCGAGTTCGACAACACCATCGAGCCGTACTCCGGCGGGTCGGCGGACGCCCCGGAGGCCGAGGAGCGCCAGACCGTCGTCGTCGAGGTCGGCGGCAAGCGGCTCGAGGTCTCGCTGCCCGGCGGGCTCTCGCTCGGCGCAGGCGCCGGGGGTGCCGGCGGTGCCGGGGCCCGCAAGAAGGCCCCACGCCGCAGCGGCGGCGCGAAGGCGGGCGCCGCGGCATCCGGTGACTCCCTCACCGCACCCATGCAGGGCACGATCGTCAAGATCGCCGTCGAGGAGGGCGCCACGGTGGCCGCGGGCGACCTCGTCGTCGTCCTCGAGGCGATGAAGATGGAGCAGCCCATCACGGCGCACAAGGCCGGCACCGTGACGGGCCTGACCGCCGAGGTCGGCGCGACCGTGTCCAACGGCGCCGTGCTCTGCGACATCAAGGACGCCTGACCGTCGAGGTCGGCGCGACCGTGTCGAACGGCGCCGTGCTCTGCGACATCAAGGACGCCTGGCTGCGCCTTGTCGGACGGCGTGGCCGGCGCCCTGTCGGGACGGCCCGACCGGCGCCCTGACGACCGGGCCGCCCCCTACTGGGGGTCGACCTCGCGCGGCTGGGTGCCGGCGAACAGCGCCGTGAGGTCGAGCGACGGCACGTGCCGGCGGCTGGCGAGCGATACGTACGTGCGCGCCAGGACGTCCTTGCCGAAGCCGAGCACGGTGCTCAGCAGGCCGGTGGCCTCCGCCAGGTCCTCGGGCGGCTCGTTCGCCACGACGTGGCGCCACATCGTCTCCTCGAGCGCGTTGAACGCCGCCTGGACCTCTCCGATGTCGAAGCCCTGGTTGAAGCGCTCCTCGGCGATCCGGCGCGAGAAGACGCTCACCCGGGCGAGGTCGCGGTCGCGGATCGCGGAGACGACGAGCGTGAAGAGGTCCTCGAGCCGCTGGCGGGTGAACTCCTCCCCCGCGGCCTCGTAGTGGTGGATGTGCGAGCGCTCGAGGGCGGCGAAGCTGTCCTCGAGGATGCTCGACTGGGACTCCAGCAGCAGCGCTGCAAGATCCATGGGGATGCACCTCCGGTCTCGGTGCTCCCCATCCTTCCACCCGGGCACGACGCGCAGGACGCGACCCCGCTCATTGCGTCGCATCCCGGTGCCGGATGCCGGCAGGATGCCGCGCGGCTGCCGGCAGGATGCCGCGCAGGTGCCGGGCGGACACCGCGCGGGTGCCGGTCGGATGCCGCGCGGGTGCCGGTCGGATGCCGCGCGGATGCTGCCCGCCCCGACACGCAGCGCGCCCGGCAGGCCGACCCGTCCAGGGCCGACCCGCCGGGCGCGGGACGAGTCAGGCGCTCGGTGGCGGGGGTGGCGGCGTCACGCCGCCCCGGGGGGTCGACGAGATGCCGAGGCCGGACCGCACGGCCTGGCCCCCCTTGCCGACGTGGCCGGCGTACTTCGGGCCGACCTTGCTGCTCACCGCGGACTCGACCTTCGCGATGGTCGAGGACACGGAGTCGGGGTTCTTGCGTGCGTAGTCACGGGCCTGCTTCGCGAGACCGGCGAGGGCGGCGAGCTTGATGGCGCCACGGGCCATGGGGTCCTCCTGGGGTCGACGGTACGGTCTGACCGGAAGAACTCGTCGCGGGGTCGTGGTGTTCCCAGGGATGGAGGTCGGTGGGCCAGCGCCTTGACGCCCCGGTCAGCGCCTGTGGCACCTCAACGCCCGTGGCACCTCAGCGCCCGTGGCGCCTCAGCGCCCGCGGCGCCTCAGCGCCCGGTCGATCGCCGCCTCGAGCCCCTCGGGCTCGCGCCCGAGCTCGGCGACGACGGCACTGCGCACCGCCGCCCGCAGGGCCTCGGTCGCTGGTGGGCCAGCAGCCGGGGCCGGCGGCCCACCCGGTGTGCGGCGAGCGGCACCCTCCCGCTCGATGCGGACACCCAGGTCCTCGGCGCGCTGGGCGGCCTCGTCGGTGACGACGTCACGCCCGCTGACGACGATGGGCGTGCCGGAGCGGGCCGCGTCCTCGACGTGGTGCCGGGTGACGAACCGCCGACGCCCCGCGCCGCCCCCCGGGCCCCGGGGCTCAGTCGCGGCCATCGATGGCCTCCAGTGCCGCGACGGCCGCGTTGCGCGCGGCGAGGATGTCGGCCTCGGTGCCGGCCATCCAGAGCCGACCGTAGACACCGACCGAGGTGACGTGCATGAGGTTGACCGCGGCGGCCTTCTCGGCCTCGTTGGCCGCGAGGTTGATGTAGGCCGCCGGCGTGCACTCGAGCACGAGCATCGTCTGGCCGGCCACGAGCATCATGCCGCGGGTGAACCGGTTGAGCAGCTGGGACTGGTAGGGGCTGACGTTGGTGATGACCTGCATCGAGGCGATCTGGGGCTGCTTGCGCGCGGTGACGTCGAGGTCGAGCTCGCGCAGGACGGCCTCACCGGCCTGCAGCACCTCGGCCTGGGACTCCGAGTGCAGCTCGAACATGCCGAACTGGCGCTCGACGATCTGCGCGCCCGGTCGGGCCATCGTGGACTTCACGGCGACGTCGACGACGCGGAAGACGTGGTTGCCGGGCGCCATCTCGACGTACAGGGCGGCCATGCCCTCGACCGGCAGGTCGCCCTGGGTCACCGTCCCCACGAAGGAGGCGTACTGCGGCTGCATCCGGTCGAGGTAGCAGTAGGCGCGGAGCTCGAACTCATCGGCCATGGGAACACTTCTCCTTCTCGGGGTCTGTCAGGCCCGGGGTGACACGTCCTCGCCGGCCCCTCATCCGTGGGCCGATCGGTGGCCCACCTCGAGGGCGGGGGCGCTGCGCGCGATGCCGAGCGGGGTGACGAAGAGCGGAGCCACCGGCACCACGGCATCCAGGCCGGTGGTCTCGGACACCACCTCGGCGAAGCCCGGGAACGCCGCGCTCCCGCCCACGAGGTGCACCTTCGGCGTCGGCCAGCCGCGGGTGTGCGCCGACACGATCGACGCGACCTTCTCCATCACCGGGCGGATGAGGGGGAACAGCCGCGGCTGTTCGGCGGGGTCCTTCTTGAGCCGTTCCGCCTCCTCGACGGGGACGCCGAGCGCGCCGGCGATGACGAGGGTGAGGTGCGTGCCGCCGGTGGGCTCGTCGGCCGTGTGGACGACCACGCCGTCCTGCACGACCGCGACGCCCGTCGTGCCTCCGCCGATGTCGACCACGACACCGTCGGCCAGGCGGAGCACGGCGTTCGCCGCGCTCGGCTCGTCCACCAGCCCGGTGCACTCCATCCCCGCGGACTCGATGACGTGGCGCACCGCCCGGACCGAGCCGCTCGCGACGCCGGGCGGGAAGGCGCCGTGCGCTCCGGCAACGGCCACGCCGAGGCGCTCCTCGACCTGCTGCTTCAGCCGGCGCACCACGTCGACGGCACCCACGTAGTCGGTGACGACGCCGTCGCGCACCACGCCGGCCGTCTCGTGGGCCGCGGCGAGCGGACGGTCATCGGCGTCCAGCGCCACGAGCACGACGTATGCCGTCCCGAGGTCCACGCCACCCTTCACCAGGACCGGCGGCACGTCGAGGGGGGTGGACACCATCGCCGCGTCGAGCGCGGACATGGTGTCGTGCAGGGTGGCTCCTCCCATCACGAGCTCCAGTCGGCCGGGTAGGTGACGTAGAGGAACTTCGCCCAGGACGGGGTGCCGAACGTGATCGACGACCCCTTGGGCACGGCGATGACGTCGCCGGGGCGGCCGACGACCTGCTGGGCCGCCGTGGTGATGTGCAGCTCTCCCTCGAGGACGTACTCCACCTCGTCGTAGTCCAGCGTCCACGGGAACGACCCCGCCCGCAGGCTCATGAGCCCGGCCGCGATGGGCAGCCCGTGGTCCGCGGTCACGACGTCGAGCAGGCGCACGTCCATCTCCGGCCGGTGCACGTCCACCGGGAACGGCTCGAGCGGTAGCACGTTCGCCCCGGCCACGTGCCGCACGGAGGGCGGCCCGCCGGCCGGCATCCGGTCGACGGCGTCCTGCGTCGGGGCGCGCACGGTGATCCGTACCCCCCGCTCGGCCGCCACGTCCCGGGCGAGCGGTGTCACGAGGTCTCCGGGCGCGACGGCGAGCTCGGTGCCGCCCGTGCGGGCGAGACCGAGCACGTCGTCGGCCGTGTGGACCCGGCGGCTCACGGCAGCGCCCTAGCGCTCCTCGTGGTCCCGCGGCTCACTTGGCCTGGGTCTGCGACGCTCCCGGGTTCTGTGCGGGCAGGATGAACTCGACGTCGCTGTGCGGGCGCGGGATGACGTGGACGCTGACCAGGTCACCGACGCGCTGGGCGGCGGCGGCACCGGCGTCCGTTGCGGCCTTGACCGCGCCGACGTCGCCACGCACCATGACGGTCACGTAGCCACCGCCGATCTGCTCCTTGCCGATCAGGGTCACGTTCGCCGCCTTCACCATGGCGTCGGCGGCCTCGATCGAGCCGACGAGCCCACGGGTCTCGATCATGCCGAGGGCGATCATCTGGGGGTTTGTCACTGGAGTGTCCTCTCACTGTGGTGCTGCCGGAGTGCTGCGGAGTCGGGGTGCTGTGGGTGCGTTCCCGCCACGGGTGGCGGCTGGGCCCTCGCCGGCGGCGCCGGCCCTCGGATGCCGCGGCCGCCGGTCATGGGCCACCTCCGAGCTGGCTGAGAACACGCCGCACGATGCGGTCGACCTGGTCGGTGCCCGGTGGGGACGGGTCGGGCACCCCCGGCACCCGGGGACGCGGGGCCGCCCCGGCGGCTCGGGACCCGTCGTGCCGCGGGGCCCCCCGGACGTCCGGAGCGTGCTCGTACGCCGCCGCGGGTGGTTCGTGGAGGGCGAAGGCGAGCCGCTTGACGTTGAGCAGGTGGGTCACGGTGATGTTGTCGCTCACCACGGCACCGCCGATGCCGCCGGGGGCGAGGGTCATCGCGGGCATCACGCCCGTCGTGGCGCCGATCGCACCCAGGGTGCCCCAGGTGTTCACGAGGATCCGGAAGGCCGGCTTCTCGAGGCCGAAGGCCATGACGACGTCGTCGTCGGTCGCGTGGATCACGAGCGAGTGCCCGTCCCCGCCGAAGCGGAGCAGCTCGATCGAGCGCTCGCAGCCCGCCCGCCAGCCGTCGGCGACGTACCAGCCCAGAACGGTCGTGAGCTTCTCGGCGCTCAGCGGCTCCTCGCGCCCGACGCTGCCCAGCTCGGCCACGAGGATGCGCGCGTGGGCGGGGACGTCGATGCCCGCCAGGGCCGCCAGGGCCTGCGGTGTCCGTCCCACCGCCCCGGGGTTCATCCCGCCGCCGGGGGTGAAGACGGTCCGCTCGAGGGCCGCCTTCTGGGTCGGCGTGACGAAGTGGGCCCCGAGCCGCTCCATCTCGGCCCGGAGCTGCGCGGCGACCGGCGCGTCGACGACGACGGACTGCTCGGTCGCGCAGATCGTGGAGCAGTCGAAGGACTTGCTGTTGACGATCGCGGTGGCCGCGGCGAGCACGTCGGCGCTGCGGTCCACGTACACGGGGACGTTGCCGGGACCCACGCCGAGGGCCGGCTTGCCCATGCTGTGCGCGGCCCGCACCATCGGGGTACCCCCGGTGGCCAGGATCATCGAGGTGGCGTAGTGGCGCATCAGCTCCTGCGACCCGGGGAGGCTGACCTCCTGCATGCACCCGACGAGGCCCCGCGGCATCCCGGCCCGCTCGCCCGCCTCGATCATGAGCCGCACCGCCTCGTAGGTGCAGGCCTTGGCCGAGGGGTGCGGGGCGATGATGCAGGCGTTGCGGGCCTTGACCGAGATGAGCACCTTGTAGACGGCCGTCGAGTTCGGGTTGGTCGAGGGGCACAGGCCCACGACCACGCCCACCGGCCAGCCGATCTCGACGACCCCCCTGGCGTCGTCCCGGCGCAGCACGCCGACCGTCGGGATGTCGCGGATCGACTCCCACACCGTCCGGGACGCGAACTCCACCTTGATCCGCTTGTGGGCCGGCACGCCGTAGCCGGTCTCGTCGGTGGCGAGCTGCCCGAGCCGCGCCGCGTCGCGGTACACGGCGTCGGCCATCGCGGCACAGATCCGGTCCACCTCGGCCTGCGAGGCGTGGGCGAACTCGCGCTGGGCCGCGCGCGCGGCCACCGCGAGACGGCGGGCCTCCTGGACCGACCGCAGGTCGCTGTCGAGCTCGTCGTACGACATCACACCTCCCGCGGCTGCGCCGCAACCTCGAGGACCGCGTCGCGGAACGCGGCGCACGCCGCCACGACGGCGCTCTGGGACCCGACGAGGAAGCCGCCGGAGAAGTTGGTCTCGGACGGCGGTGGGAACCAGACCCTGATCTCCACGTCGGCCGCCTTGAGGGCGGCGTCGAGGGCATAGGTCGCCTCCAGCGGCGGGGCGATGAGGTAGGCCATCGGCGTCCCCTCGGGGATGTCGGCCTCCTTGCTGAGGTAGCGGCCGGTGCGGGAGATCGGGTGGGCGAAGAAGCCCAGCTCGCCGGCCTCGTCCGCGGCGTGGAACCACGCCTCCTGCTCGGCGTAGTCGACGCACGCCGCCAGGCCGGCCCGTGCCTCGGCCGGTGACGGGGCCGCCAGGATGCCGATGACCTCCCCGGACAGCGGGCCGGACGCGTGGGCGGAGCCGGCGTAGAAGCTGTGCGCGTAGACGACCTCCACGTCGGCCATCTTGGTCGCCTCGTCGAGGGAGACGTACAGGCTGTCGTCGATGTCGCAGGTGACGAGGGCCAGGCTGCGCTGGTCGTCCCTCAGCTCGAGCCGGGCCGCGAACGCCCGGTCGACGTTGGGGATGAGCCGCGTGGCGAGGATCGTGGGCTTGATCGGGTCGAGGACGGCCATCACCGGCTCCCGCTCTCGAGGAGCCGCAGCTCGACCCCGCTGGCCTGGTGCTTCATGACGTTCTTGACGTGCTCCACGACGAACGCGCCAGCCTCCAACGGGTTCGTGCCCCCGTTCTCGGTGATCATGCAGATGACGTCCCGGTGCGCGTCGGTCTTGCCTGCGGTGGGCCGCCAGCCCGAGTAGACGCTCATGGCGTCCGCGACGCCGAGCCCCGGCCGTTCCCCGATGAGCAGGAGCACGACGTCGGCCCGGACGATGTCGTTGACGTCGTTCATGACGCCCACCCGGCAGTACCGCACGAAGAACGGTGTCCCGAGGGTGAGCCCGGCGTCGCGCAGGCCCTGCTCGAGGACGGGGTAGATCTGCGGCAGGTTGTTGGTGACCGCGGCCGCGGAGAGCCCGTCGCCGACGACGATCTGCACCTGCGGCTGCGTCGCGCACTTCTCCCGGACGAGCTGCTTGGCCTCGTCGCCGAGCTCCCGGCCGAGGTCCGGACGCAGGAGGAACTCGTCCTGGGTGGTGACCCTCGTCTGCACGGTGAAGAGGCCGAACTGGTCGAGCAACGAGGTGGGCACGTCGCCGAAGATCGCGTCCTGGGTCACCGCATGGTCCGCGCCGAAGAGCAGCACGCTCCGGGTGGGCGGACGGGGGCCGGCACGGCCGACGGCGAGGCGCGCCGACGTCGAGGCGGCGAGGTTCTCCAGGCCGCTCGGGTTCGCGGGGTCCCGGACGCCGATCCGGTGACGCTCCTGCGCGACGGTCGGGTCGGGGACCTCGATGCTGACGTCGGCCCCGCCCGGGCTCGGTCGTGGGGCCCGCGGCTCGGGCGGAGCCGGTGACGCCGGGGAAGGGACGGTCGGGGCAGGGGCCGCCTGGGCAGGGGCCTTCGGAGCGGGGGCCGCCTGCGCAGGGGCCTTCGGAGCGGGGGCCGCCTGGGCCGGGGTCGTCGGAGCGGTGGCCCTCGGAGCGGGGGCCACGGCGTCGCCGGCCTCGCCGGCCAGCTCGGCGAGGACCTCCGTGACGATGCTGCGGAGCTCCTCGGTCGACATCGCGCTCATCCGGTGTTCCCCTACCTGCTCAGGAAGAAGGAGGCGTCGCCCGCCTTCTCGGTCAGTCGGCCGTCCCGCAAGAGGCCGAGGTCCTCCATCCACGCCTCGAACTCCGGGAGGGGTCGCAGCCCCAGCAGCTGCCGCAGGCTCGGCGCGTCGTGGAAGCTCGAGCTCTGGTAGCTCAGCATCGAGTCGTCGCCCATCGGGATCCCCATGATGTAGTTGACGCCCGCGGCCCCGAGCAGCACGGCCAGGTTCTCCAGCTCGTTCTGGGTCGACCGCGCGTGGTTGGTGTAGCAGACGTCGGCGCCCATCGAGATGCCGGTGAGCTTGCCCATGAAGTGGTCCTCGAGCCCGGCCCGGGTGATCTGCGTCGAGTCGTAGAGGTACTCCGGCCCGATGAACCCGACGACCGTGTTGAGCTGGAAGGGGTCGTAGCGCTTGGCCAGGCCGTAGCACCGGGCCTCCATGACGACCTGGTCGGCGCCGTGGTGCGCGTCCGCGGAGAGCTCCGCGCCCTGGCCGGTCTCGAAGTACATGAAGTTCGGACCAGTGACGACCGAGTACCGCTTGGCGAGCGCGTTGGCCTCGTCGAGCATGGCGACGTCGATTCCGAAGGACTCGTTGCCCTTCTGGGAGCCGGCCAGGCTCTGGAAGACCAACCCGACCGGTGCGCCCTTGCGCATCGCCTCCATCTGGGTCGAGACGTGGGCCAGCAGGCAGTTCTGGGTGGGGATCTGCCACCGGGTGATGATCTCGTGGGTCATCTCGAGCAGCCGCGAGACGCTGCCGAGCGAGTCGTCGGAGGGGTTGATGCCGATGACGCTGTCGCCCGACCCGTAGCTCAGTCCCTCGTAGACCGCGGCCCGGATCCCCTCGACCGAGTCGGTCTGGTTGTTCGGCTGGCACCGGGACCCGAGGGTGCCTCGCAGGCCGATGGTGTTGTTGGCGTGCTTGACGACCTTGATCTTGCTCGCCGCCAGCATGAGGTCCATGTTCGACATCAGCTTGGTGACCGCAGCGACCATCTCCGCGGTGAGGCCGTTGCTCAGCCGCTGGATCATCGCCTCGGTCGTCGTGTCGGCCAGCAGCCACTCCCGCAGCTCGCCGACCTGCATCCCCTTGATCTCGGCGTAGACGGCCTCGTTCACGGCGTCGTCGATGACCCGCGTGACCTCGTCCTCCTCGTAGGGCACGGCGGGGTTGGCGCGCAGGGTCTCCAAGGTGACCTCGGCGAGGACGAACCTGGCGGCCATCCGCTCCGCCGCGCTCTCGGCGGCGACACCGGCCAGCTGGTCCCCGGACTTCTCCTCGTTCGACTTCGCCAGCAGGTCCTTGATGTCACGGAACTGGTAGCGGGTGCCGAAGAGCGTCGTGGCTAGCTGCATGGGGATGCGCTCCTTCGGAGGGCGGCCGGCTCAGTCATAGAAGACCAGCGTCTTGATGGACAGCGGGACTGCCCGGCCGTCCAGGACGGGGAGCCCGATGTCGATGAAGTCGCCCTCCCCGAGGCCGACCTGGTCGATGACGAGGAGGGGCACGCCGGGCCGGATGCCCTGGATCGTCTGGCCGAGGACCTGGGCGTAGTCCTGCTGGAGGACCAGGACCAGCGGGCGCTCGCGGTGCCCGGCGTCGTGGAAGGCCACGATCTCCGCGGCGACGGCCTGGAGCGCCGGGTAGCCCAGCTCCGTGGGCAGCTCGACGACGATCGCCGCCTCGGCGTCCTCGTCGAGGTCCCAGCGGGCCATCGCCTCCCGCACCGCGCCCGCGAAGGGCAGCCCTCCGCCGCGTCCAGGGAGCGCCGGCCGGAGGACCGGCAGGTTGCGCAGCGGGAGGAGCTCGCGGTCGGCCCAGATGGTCGAGCCGCTCAGCGTGACGGTCTGCCCCGCCGCGCCGAGCACCGTGGCGCGCAGCGTCTCGGGCGGCTCGCGGACGTTCAGCTTCCGGAGCCGGTCGTTGCGGTGCAGGGAGTCCGCCAGCAGCGGCCCCACGTCGCCGTAGCGGGCCACCTCGGCGACCGTCGTGACCGGGAGGCGGTCGTAGTAGCAGGCGCCGATCCCCCCGGTGAGGAACACCGAGGAGGAGGCATCCGAGCCGGACAGGGGCGGGGTGAGCTGGAGCCCGTGACCGACCCTGACCTCCTGACCGGTGGCGAGGTCGACGACGAGGTCGGCCATCACGTCGCAGAAGGCGCGCAGCTCCTCGAGCGTGGCGACCCTGCAATCCTTCAGACCCAGGCCGAGGTCGTCGACGATGGTCCGCCCCGGGGGTGCGATCCGCAGCACCGTCCCCGCCGCGTCGATCTCCACCTGGCGTCCCCCCACGGCCAGCCCGCTGGAGCACTGGTGGCGACCCACCTTGAAGATCGCGGCGTTCGACGTGCCGCCGCCGATGTCGATGCTCGTCACCTGCTCGTAGTGGTCGGTGGACCAGCGAGCGGCCCCCGAGCCCCGACCCGCGATCTGCGCCTCGGCGTTCGGACCTGCGATCGTGACGACGAAGTCACCGGCGCTCGCGGAGAGCGCCTGCAGGATCGCGTCGGCGTTCTTCGTGCGGGCCGTCTCCCCGGTGATGATGACGGCCCCGGTCTCGATGCTGCCGGGCGAGACCCCGGCCGCGTCGTACTCGCCGCGGACGAGGGTGGCCAGCGCCTCCGCGTCGACGACGTCGGGCGCGGTGAGCGGGGTGGGGTGGGCCTCCCCACGGAAGACCACCGACTTCTCGTCGACCTGGATCCGTGGCACCTGGCCGGGCCGGGCGACGTCGTGCAGGACGAGGCGGGAGAACACCACCTGGGTGGTGGTGGTCCCCACGTCGATCCCCACGCTCAGGACCTCCCGTTGGACCCCGGCCACGGCGGCCGTCAGCTCTTCCTGAAGGTGACGGTTCCGTCCACCTCCAGGGAGTCCAGGATCCCCATGATGACCGCGTCCACGGGCTGCCCGGACGTCGTCGTGCTGTGGCGCGCGGCGCTGCCCTCGGCGACGAGCACGAGCTCGCCCGACCCGGCACCGACGACGTCGATCGCGACGAAGGCCGGACCCGTGACGTTGTTGCGCTCGTCGGTCTCCGCGACGAGGAGGAGCTTGTGCCCCACCAGGGTCGGGTCCTTCACCGTGGAGACGGCCGACCCGATGACGCGCGCGATCCTCATGTCAGTGCAGCTCGGACTCGGAGGACTCGATGAGCGCGAACTCCTCCTCCGGGGCCGACGCGACGATGTGGTGCCGGCTGTACAGCCCGAAGTAGGCGATGGCGACCGCATAGACGATGGCGGTGATCGTCACCACGCGGGTGTCGACGAGGAAGCCGGCGATGAGCGCGACGACGGCGAGCGCGCAGGCGATCCCGGTCGTGACGACGCCGCCCGGGGTGCGGTAGGGGCGGGCCAGCTCGGGTTCCTTGTACCGCAGGATGATGTGCGACAGCGTCATCATGATGTAGGAGATCGTCGCGCCGAAGACCGCGACGAGGATGAGCAGGTCGCCCTGGTTGAGCACGGCCATGACGAACCCGATGATCCCGGGGACGATGAGCGCGACGTACGGCGTCTTCCGCTTTCCGGTCAGCGACAGGAACCTCGGCAGGTAGCCGGCCCGGGACAGGGCGAAGGTCTGGCGCGAGTAGGCGTAGATGATCGAGAAGAAGCTCGCGATGAGCCCGAGCAGCCCGACGAGGTTGATGAACTGGCTCACCAGGTTCTGGCCGCCCCAGGCCTCGGGCGCCTCGAGCGCCTCGACGAGCGGGTTGCCGGACTCCATGAGGTACTGCGCACCGGCGGCGCCGGGGGCGACGAGCAGGATGACGAACGCGAAGACGATCAGCGTCAGCATCGCGCCGATGATGCCCTTGGGCATGTCCCTCGCCGGGTCCTTCGACTCCTCGGCGGCCAGGGGCACGCCCTCGACGGCGAGGAAGAACCAGATCGCATACGGCAGCGCCGCCCAGATACCCACCAGCCCGAACGGTAAGAAGGCGCTGGCCCCGAAGGCGTCGGTCGCCGGGATGTCGGTCAGGTTGGAGGCATCGAACTTCGGGATCGCGGCACCCACGAAGACGACGAGGGCCACGACCGCGATGGCGGTGATGACGAACATCAGCCTGAGGGCCTCACCGACACCCCAGAGGTGGAGCCCCACGAAGACCGCGTAGAAGACGAGGAACACGACCCAGCCGACGTCGAACCCGGTGAGCGACTCGACGTAGGCGCCGATGAAGTTCGCGATCGCGGCGGGGGCGATGGCGTACTCGATGAGGATCGCCGTCCCGGTGAGGAAGCCACCCCACGGGCCCATGGCGCGACGGGCGAAGGCGTAGCCACCGCCGGTCGTGGAGATCGTCGAGGAGAGCTCGGCGAGCCCCAGGACCATGAAGAGGTACATGATCGCCATGACGGCCGTGGCGAGCAGCAGCCCACCCCAGCCGCCCTCCCCCAGACCGAAGTTCCAGCCGGCGAAGTCGCCCGAGATGACGTAGGCGACCCCGAGGCCGGCGAGGAGCAGCCAGCCCGCCACGCCCCCCTCGAGCTGTCTCTTCTCGAAGTACTCGGCTCCCTCGATCTCGGCGTCGATACCGCCGCGTTCGTGGATGCGCTTGGGGGCCTTGTCACTCATCGCGGAGCTCCTGACTCTCGCCCGGGCACCACTGGGGTCGCGGTGCCCACTGACCCGACGCTAGACCTGCCGACGGTGCGCGGCAAGGTAGTTGCGTCACATGACGGGTCCGGCCCGCTCGGTCAGTCGGTGGAGTGGAGGCGGCGCGCCGCCTCGGCGATGGACCCGGACAGCGACGGGTAGACGGTGAAGGTCGCCGCCACCTGGTCGACGTTGAGGCGGTGCTGCACCGCGAGGGTGACCGGGAAGATGAGCTCGGACGCCCTCGGGGCGACGACGACACCGCCGACGACCGCCCCCGACCCCTTCTGGGCGAAGAGCTTGACGAACCCGTCGGTGATGCCGAGCATCTTGGCCCGCGCGTTGCGCGACAGCGGCAGCATGAGCACCTCGGCGTCGACGACCTCGTCGTCGACGTCCTTCTGCGACACCCCGACGGTCGCGATCTCGGGGTCGGTGAAGATGTTCGCCGAGACCACGCGCAGGTCGAGCGGTGCCACGGCATCCCCGAGGGCGTGCGACATGGCGATCCGACCCTGCATCGCGGCGACCGACGCGAGCGGCAGCACGCCGGTGCAGTCGCCCGCGGCGTAGACGCCGCGCACCGACGTGCGTGACACCCGGTCGACGTGGACGTGCCCCGACGGGGTGAGCTCGACGCCCACCTCCTCGAGGCCGATGCCGCGGGTCTGGGGCACCGAGCCCACCGCGAGCAGGGCGTGCGAGCCGGCGACCTCGCGGCCGTCCTCGAGGCGCACGACGACGCCGTCTGCGGTGCGCTCGACCGCGGCCATCCGCGAGCGGCCGAGCACCTCCATGCCGCGCTTGGTGAAGACGTCCTCGATGACCTGCGCGGCGTCGGGGTCCTCCCCGGGCAGCACCCGGTCACGGGAGGAGACGAGCACGACGTCGGACCCGAGGCCGAGGTAGGCCTGCGCGAGCTCGGCGCCGGTGACCCCCGACCCGACCACGACGAGCCGCTCGGGCAGGGCCTCGAGGTCGTAGACCTGCTGCCAGGTGAGGATCCGCTCGCCGTCGGGACGCGCGGTGTCCATGACCCGGGGGGTGGCGCCGGTCGCGAGGAGCACGACGTCGGTCTCGAGGTGCTCGACGCCGTCGCCCGACTCGACCCGCACCGTCGAGGCGGAGGTCAGCGCGCCCCGGCCGGCGACGACCCGCACGCCCACCTCGGCGAGGCGGGCGGAGATGTCGGTGCTCTGGGCGGCGGCCAGGTCGAGGACGCGGCGGTTCACCTCGGCGAGGTCGGCCACGGCATCCGCGACGGCGTCGCCCTCGGAGTCCTCGAGGTGCACCCCGAGGTGGTGCGCGGTCTCGAAGTCGCTCATGTAGTCGGCGGTGGAGATGAGCGTCTTGCTCGGCACGCAGTCGGTGAGCACGGCCGCGCCGCCGAGGCCGTCGCGCTCGACGACGGTGACCGAGGCGCCGAGGTGGGCGGCGACGAGGGCGGCCTCGTACCCGCCGGGGCCCCCACCGAGGATGACGACTCTGCTCGACCGCGCGCTCACGGCGTCCATCCAACCACTGCGCCGCTCCCGGGGCGGCCGCCGGCGTCCGGTGCCCGGTGGTCACGTTTTGGTTGCGTCCGGGGCCACTTCCAATGGTCCGGTTCCGTACCAACCCCCCGGTCCATAGAGTGCGAACGGGCCCGTCCCACGAGCGTCCCGCCCGTGCCGCCCCCGACCAGGAGGTCTTCGATGACACACACGTTCACCCGACGCGCAGGAGCCCTCGCGCTCGTCGGCATCGCGGCGGCCACCGTCGTCGCGTGCTCCCCGCCCGCCGAGGACGACACCCCAGCACCCGCCGGCTCCTCCGGCGCCGTCGACGCGAGCACCGCCACCTCGGCCGAGGACTTCGGTGGGCTGGAGGGACTCGTCACCGCGGCCAAGGCCGAGGGTCGGCTCAACGTCATCGCCCTGCCCCCGGACTGGGCCAACTACGGCGAGATCATCAAGGCCTTCCAGGCCAAGTACCCCGAGATCACGGTCACGAGCGACCAGCCCGACGCGAGCAGTGCCGACGAGATCGCGACGGCCGAGCGCCTCAAGGGCCAGGACGGCGCCCCCGACGTCTTCGACCTCGGCGCCGCCGTCGCCCTCGCGAACACCGACATGTACGCCCCGTACAAGGTCGCGACCTGGGACGACATCGCACCGGACCTCAAGGACCCCGACGGGAAGTGGGTCAACGACTACGGCGGCTACATGAGCATCGGCTACGACTCGGCCAAGGTCCCCGCACCGACCGCCGTCGCCGACCTGCTCAAGGCCGACTACAAGGGCAAGGTCGCCCTCAACGGCAACCCGACCGAGGCCGGCGCGGCCTTCGCCGGGGTGCAGATGGCGTCCATCGCGCAGGGCGGCACCGCCGGTGACCTCACCAAGGGCGTCGAGTTCTTCGGCCAGCTCGCCGATGCCGGCAACTTCCTGCCCGTCGACCCCACCCCGGCGACCGTCGAGTCGGGCCAGACGCCCCTCGTCATCGACTGGGACTACCTCAACGCCTCGCTGTCGGCCAAGCTGCCGACCTGGGAGGTCATGGTGCCCAAGGAGGCCGTCGTCGCGGGCTTCTACTACCAGGCGATCAACGCCGACGCCCCCAACCCGGCGGCCGCCCGGCTGTGGCAGGAGTTCCTCTACTCCGACGAGGGTCAGAACCTCTGGCTCAAGGGCGGCGCCCGCCCGGTGCGCTTCGAGGCGATGAAGATCGCCGGCACCCTCGACACGGCGGCCGCCGAGGCGCTCCCGCCCGTCGAGGGCACCCCGGTCAACCCGACCCAGGCCGACGCCGAGAGCGGCAAGGCCTACCTCGCCGAGAACTGGGCCAACGCCGTTGGCTGACGCCGAGCGCGGGAGGGCGCCCCGCGGCCGCCGGCCGTCGGGCGCCCTCCTGGGCGTCGTCCCGTTCTTCGCCTACACGACCGTCTTCCTGCTCATCCCCACGCTCGTCGTCGTCGTCGGCGCCTTCGTCGACCCCGCGAACCAGCCCACGCTCGGCAACGTGTCGGCCCTGACCCAGCCGGCCGTGCTGCGCGCGCTGCGCAACTCGGTCGTGCTCTCCGCGGTGACCGCGGTCGCCGGGGCGGCGCTCGGCGGCATCCTCGCGTACGCGGTCAGCACGGCACGGGCGAGCAGCGTCACGAAGCGCTTCGTCACCTCGCTGTGCGGTGTGCTCGCGCAGTTCGGTGGCGTCGCCCTCGCCTTCGCGTTCATCGCCTCCTTCGGCATGACGGGCCTCATCACCGCGTGGCTCACCGCCGTCGGCGTGGACACCGGCACCGGGTTCTGGCTCTACGAGTGGGACAAGGGGCTCATGCTCGTCTACCTGTACTTCCAGGTGCCGCTCATGGTCATCGTCTTCCTGCCGGCGGTCGAGGGCCTGCGCCCGCAGTGGCGCGAGGCGACCGAGACCCTCGGGGGCACGACGTGGACGTACTGGCGCCGGGTGGCCGGCCCCATCCTCCTGCCGTCCTTCGTCGGGGCGATGCTGCTGCTGTTCACGAACGCGTTCTCCGCCTACGCCACGGCCCGGGCCCTCATCTCCCAGGGCACGCCCCTGCTGCCGCTGCAGATCGGCGGCACCCTCAGCTCGGAGGTCATCCTCGGCCAGGAGAACGTCGGCAAGGCGATGGCGCTGGCGATGGTCGTCGTCGTCGCGGTCGTCATGAGCGCCTACGTCCTCCTCGACCGCCGTGCGAGCCGGTGGATGCCGCGATGAGCGGCCAGCGCGCGACGCGGCGGCGCCGCCAGACGGCCTTCCGGTGGGCCGCGATCGTCACCGCGACGGTGGGCTTCGCGCTCCCGCTGCTCGGCATGCTCGACTTCACGACCCAGGGCCCCGGCGGCGTGGGGCGGACGGGGCAGACCTGGCGCACCCTCGTCGACGTGCAGGCCGTGACGACCGACTACCCGGCGCTGCGCGAGGGGTTCCTCGCGTCGCTCGGCCTCGCCGTCGTGACACCGCTCGTCATGCTCGCCATCCTCGTGCCGACGATGACGTGGGTGCGGCTGCGCCTCCCCGGGCTCTCGCGCACCGTCGAGTTCATCTGCCTCCTCCCGCTCACCGTGCCCGCCATCGTGCTCGTCGTCGGGTTGGCGCCGGTCTACGCGTGGGTCTACTACCTCCTCGGGTCCTCGACGCTGCTGCTCTCCCTCGCCTACGTCGTGCTCGTCCTGCCCTACGCGTACCGCTCGCTCGACGCCGGGCTGCGCGCCATCGACGTGCGCACGCTGTCCGAGGCCGCCCGCTCGCTCGGGGCGTCGTGGTTCACGGTCATGCGCCGCGTCGTGCTGCCCAACCTGCGCTCGGCCGTGCTGTCGGCGTCGTTCCTGTCCGTGGCGCTCGTGCTCGGGGAGTTCACCATCGCGAGCCTGTTCAGCAAGAAGAACCTCCAGGTCGCGATGTACGAGCTCGGCAAGTCCGACGCCAAGATCTCCGTCGCCGTCGGGCTCGTCTCGCTCGTGTTCGCCTTCCTCGTGCTCTTCGCGATGTCGTTCGTCGGCAGCGGGAGCGCCGGCACCTCACCCCTCGCCCGCCTCCGGCGCCCGCGCGCCGACCGCAAGGAGCCCGCCGCATGACCGACGCCACCCGCGGCACCGCCGTCCTGCTCACGGACCTGCACCGGTCCTACGGCGGGGTCGCCGCCCTCGACGGGCTCACCCTGCACATCGAGCCGGGCGAGTTCGTCGCGCTGCTCGGCCCCTCCGGGTGCGGCAAGACGACCGCCCTGCGCTGCCTCGCCGGGCTCGAGGACCCCGACTCGGGCACGGTCGTCGTCGGTGGTCGCGACCTCACCCGGGTGCCCACGAACAAGCGTGACATGGGGATGGTGTTCCAGGCCTACAGCCTCTTCCCGCACATGACGGCCCGGCAGAACGTCGAGTTCGGCCTCGAGCTGCGCGGGCGCGACAAGGCGTCCCGGCGGGCCCGCACCGGGGAGATGCTCGACCTCGTCGGGCTGTCCGAGCACGCCGAGAAGTTCGCCCACCAGATGTCGGGCGGGCAGCAGCAGCGCGTCGCGCTCGCGCGGGCCCTCGCGATCGAGCCCCAGGTGCTCCTCCTCGACGAGCCCCTGTCCGCGCTCGACGCGAAGGTCCGCACCCAGCTGCGCGACG
Organism: Fodinibacter luteus; assembly: GCF_039541575.1. Classification (NCBI taxonomy): domain Bacteria; kingdom Bacillati; phylum Actinomycetota; class Actinomycetes; order Micrococcales; family Intrasporangiaceae; genus Fodinibacter (ex Wang et al. 2009); species Fodinibacter luteus. The sequence goes on from NZ_BAABGM010000002.1 coordinate 89,638, forward strand.
AGATCCGCCGCATCCAGCTCGAGGTCGGCACGACGACGCTCTTCGTCACCCACGACCAGGAGGAGGCCCTCGCCGTCGCCGACCGGGTCGGGGTCATGTCGACGGGCCGGCTCGAGCAGCTGGCACCCCCCGCGGAGCTCTACACCGCGCCGCGCACGCCCTTCGTCGCCGACTTCGTCGGGCTGACCAACCGCATCCGGGCCCGGGTCGAGGGAGGGCGGGCGCACCTGCTCGGGGGGAGCGTGCCGCTCCTGCCCGGCTCGGCCGCGGGGCCCAGCGCGCTCGTCCTCGTGCGCCCGGAGGGCGTGCGGGTGGTCCACGACCCGGAGGGCACGGCATCCGTCGTCAGCTCGAGCTTCCTCGGTGGGCACGGCCGGGTCATCACCCGGCTGCCCGACGACACGCTCGTCACCGTGCAGGTGCCCAACACCGAGGTGACGACGTTCCGCGCCGGCGACCCGGTGACCCTGTCACCGCGCGGGGACGCCGCCCTCGCCGTGGCCGACTGACGACACCCCGCATGCGGCGATGCCGGCCGCCCGGGTGGGCGGCCGGCATCGGTCCGGTCAGCTCGGCTGGAGGACCCGACGGGTCACTCCGGCATGAGGACGGTGTCGATGACGTGGATGACGCCGTTGCTCGCCTCGACGTCGGTCGCGGTGACGTTCGAGGTGCCACCCGCGGCGTCGGTGAGCGAGACCTTGTCGCCGTCGACGTTGATCGTGAGCTCGCCGCCCTGGACGGTCTTGACCTTCTGGCCGTCCATCGTCAGGACGTCGGCAGCCATGACCTTGCCCGGCACGACGTGGTAGGTGAGGATCTGGGTCAGGTCGCCCTTGGGGTCCTCGAGGAGGGTGTCGACGGTGCCCTCGGGCAGCTTCTCGAACGCCGCGTCGGTCGGCGCGAAGACGGTGAACGGCCCGTCGCCCTTGAGCGTGCCGACGAGCTCGGAAGCCGTGAGCGCGGCGGCGAGGGTCGTGAAGTCGCCGGCGGCGACGGCGGTGTCGACGACGTCGGCGGAGGCCATCGACTCGCTCGGGGACGGCGACGGCGAGGCCGACGTCGTGGCGGGGGCCGGGGTGGAGGCGGCGGTGTCGGTGTCGTCGCTCCCACAGGCGGCGGTGGTCAGGGCGAGGGCCAGGATGGCGGCCACGGGAAGTGTGCGTCGCATCGCGAAGATCCTTTCGAGGGTGGTGCTCGGGTTGGTGTGACACCCCTTCTTCCGCAGGGGCCGCGGTCGTGGATGCACTTGCTTGGACAAAGTTTCTACGGAGTGTCACGGCGGCGGTGCCTGTCGCACCACAGCCCGTCGCCACCCCCAGCAGGGGCTCGCTACGCTGCGGCTCGTGACCGACACCGCTGCCGCCCACGAACTGACCGACCCCGCGACCGACCCGTTCGCGGTCGCCGACGCCGCCGCCGCGGTCATCCGCGAGCGCACCGGGGCGGACCGGCACGACGTCGCCCTCGTCCTCGGGTCCGGGTGGGGCCAGACCGGCGACCTCATCGGCGAGACGCTCGCGACGATCGACAACACCGACGTGCCGGGCTTCGGCAAGGCGGCCGTCGCCGGCCACTCCGGCACGATGCGCTCGGTCGCGATCGGCGACACCGGTCGCCGCGCCCTCGTCTACGGCACCCGCACCCACTACTACGAGGGGCGGGGCGTGCGTGCGGTCGTGCACGGCATCCGCACGGCCGCGGCCGCGGGGTGCCGCACCGTCGTCATCACGAACGGCTGCGGCGGGCTGCGCGAGGAGTGGGCACCCGGCACGCCGGTGCTCATCCGCGACCACATCAACCTCACGGCGACCTCCCCCATCGAGGGCGCCACCTTCGTCGACCTCACCGACGTCTACTCCCCGCGGCTGCGCGCCCTCGCCCGCGAGGTCGACCCCGACCTCGACGAGGGCGTCTACGTCCAGTTCCGCGGGCCGCACTACGAGACCCCGGCGGAGGTGCGGATGGCCGGCATCCTCGGCGGCGACCTCGTCGGCATGTCGACCTCCCTCGAGGCGATCGCCGCCCGGCAGAGCGGGCTCGAGGTGCTCGGCATCTCGCTCGTCACGAACCCGGCGGCCGGCATCTCGAAGACCCCGCTCAACCACGACGAGGTGCTCGAGGCCGGCCGCGCGGCCGCCGCGCGCTGTGGCCGCCTCCTCGCCGCCGTCGTCGGCCGGATCTGAGGGGGACGCCATGACCACCGCACCCGCACCGCTCGCCGACCTGCTCGCCGCGGCCCGGGCCTGGGCCGACGACGACCCGGACGCCGTGACGCGCGCCGAGCTCGTCGGCCTCGCCGACGCCGCGGAGTCCGGTGACGAGGCCGCCGCGACCGAGCTGGCCGACGCGATGTCCGGGATGCTCGAGTTCGGCACCGCCGGGCTGCGCGGGCGCCTCGGCGGTGGGCCGAACCGGATGAACCGCGCCGTCGTCATCCGGGCGGCGGCCGGGCTGACCGCCCACCTCAAGACCGTCGACCCGGAGCCCTTCGTCGTCGTCGGCTTCGACGCGCGCACCAACTCCGACGTCTTCGCGCACGACACCTGCGCCGTCGTCGTCGGCCTCGGCGGACGCTCCATGGTGCTCCCCCACCCGCTGCCGACCCCGGTGCTCGCGTACGCGATCCGCCACCTCGGCGCGGATGCCGGGGTGATGGTCACCGCGTCGCACAACCCGCCCGAGGACAACGGCTACAAGGTCTACGTCGGCGACGGCTCCCAGATCGTGTCCCCGGTCGACGGCCTCATCGCCGCGCAGATCGCCGCGGTCAGCTCGGTCGCGTCGGTGCCGCTGGCCGACGACGGCTGGCACACCCTCGACGACTCGGTGCTCGAGGCCTACCTCGCCGACGTCGTCACCGTCGTCTCACCCGACAGCCCGCGCGACGTCACGGTCGTGCACACCGCACTCCACGGCGTCGGGTCCGAGACCGTGCGGGCGGCCTTCGTGGGCGCCGGCTACCCGGCACCCATCCCGGTGGCGTCGCAGGCCGAGCCCGACCCGATGTTCCCGACCGTGTCGTTCCCCAACCCGGAGGAGCCGGGGGCGATGGATGCCGCGCTCGAGCTCGCCGAGCAGACCTCGCCCGACGTCGTCATCGCCAACGACCCCGACGCCGACCGCTGCGCGGTCGCCGTGCCCGGGCCCGGCGGCTGGCGGATGCTGCGCGGCGACGAGGTGGGTGCGCTGCTCGGGTCGCACGTGCTGTCGCGCGGCGTCGAAGGCGGGGTCGTGCCCGACTCGGCCGAGTGCGTCTTCGCGAACTCGATCGTGTCGTCGCGCCTGCTCGCGGCGATGTGCCGCGCCGCCGGGGTGCGTCACGAGGAGACGCTCACCGGGTTCAAGTGGATCGGGCGCGTGCCGGGGCTGCGCTACGGGTACGAGGAGGCGCTCGGGTACTGCGTCGACCCGGCGCGGGTGCGCGACAAGGACGGCGTGTCCGCGGCGCTGCTCGTCGCCGAGCTCGTCGCGACGCTCAAGGCGCAGGGGCGCTCGCTCGTCGACCGGCTCGACGACCTCGCGCGCGAGCACGGGGTGTACGCGACGGACGCCTTCTCGGTGCGGGTCGAGGACCTCTCGCTCATCGGTGAGGTCATGGGGCGGCTGCGGTCGTCGCCGCCCACGTCGGTCGCGGGGGTCGCGGTCGCCCGGGCGGACGACCTGGCCCGGGGTGACGGCGGGCTCCCCCCGACCGAGGGCCTGCGCTACTACCTCGCGGACGACTCCCGGGTCATCGTGCGCCCGTCGGGCACCGAGCCCAAGCTCAAGGTCTATCTCGAGGTCATCGAGCCGGTGGGCGCCGGTGGGTCCGGTGAGGCTGGTGGGTCCGGTGGGTCCGGTGGGTCCGGTGGGTCCGGTGGGTCCGGTGGGTCCGGTGGGACCGGTGGGGCTGGTAGGTCCGGTGGGTTCGATGGAGCTGGTGGGGCCGGTGGAGCTGGTGGAGCTGGTGGCTCGGACGCTGCTGACCTGCGGGCGGCGAGGGAGCGAGCCGCGGCCCGGCTGGCCGGCATCCGTGCCGACCTCGAGGCAGCCACCGCCCTCTGACCAGGACCGCGACCGACGACAGGTCACGCCGGGCACGGGCCTGCACCACCCGCAGTGACCCATCGGTCGGTGAGGACTGCTCCGGCGAGGGGTGGAACGGGGTTCGGCGCGACCTACCGCGTGGGACTCGTCGTGATCACAGCGACTCCTGCGCGGTAACCCGCGGCGTCGCCGGCCCCCGTCCTGAGTTGGGTGCTCAGGTGGTTGCCCCAGCAGCCAGCTGAGCACCCGACTCGGGTTCTGCGGGGATGCCGGTGGGCGTCGTTGCCTCGCCTGGTGCCGGTCGACCTGCGACTCCAGGAGCACCTCGCGCGCTCGGCGCCCCGGGGCTGCCCGGATGTCGGCGGGCGGCGACGGCCCGGCATCCTCGCCGTTCGTGACGGTGCGCGCATTCGGACGGTGACCGGGCACCGGCCCGCCCGTAGACTCGCCCGGTGAGCACCGCCACCGATGTCGACCCGACGGCGCGCGCCCGAGACCTGCTCGGCGTCACCCGCCTGACCAACTCCGCCCTGACGAGCTGGCTGCACGGGCTGCCCGGCGTCGACCAGGTCGGCTGCGAGGACCGGGCCGCGGCGCTCGGCACCCGGTCGATCAAGACGACGAGCAAGGCGTGGGCCATCGACACCGCGATCACGATGATCGACCTGACGACCCTCGAGGGCGCGGACACGCCGGGCAAGGTCCGTGGCCTGGCCGCCAAGGCCCTCGTCCCCGACCCGAGCGACCCGAGCACCCCGCGCCCCGCGGCCCTGTGCGTGTACGGCGACATGGTCGCGGTCGCGAAGGAGGCCCTCGGCGGGGCACCGGTCAACGTCGCGGCCGTCGCCACGGCGTTCCCGAGCGGTCGCGCGAGCATGCCCGTCAAGCTCGCCGACACCCGTGACGCGGTCGAGGCCGGGGCCGACGAGATCGACATGGTCATCGACCGCGGGGCGTTCCTCGCCGGCGACTACCTCACCGTCTTCCGCGAGATCGCCGAGGTCAGGGCCGCGTGCGGCACCGCCCGGCTCAAGGTCATCATGGAGACCGGCGAGCTCGTCACCTACGACAACGTGCGCCGCGCCTCCTGGCTGTCGATGCTCGCCGGCGGCGACTTCATCAAGACCTCGACGGGCAAGATCTCGCCGGCCGCGACCCTGCCGGTCACCCTCGTCATGCTCGAGGCCGTGCGCGACTGGCGCGAGGCGACGGGCGAGATGGTCGGCGTCAAGCCCGCGGGCGGCATCCGCACGAGCAAGGACGCCATCAAGTTCCTCGTGGCCGTCAACGAGGTCGCGGGCGAGGAGTGGCTGGACAACCAGTGGTTCCGCTTCGGCGCCTCGAGCCTGCTCAACGACCTCATCCTCCAGCGCCAGCGGATGCGGACCGGCGCCTACTCCGGCGGCGACTACGTCGCCGACGACTCCCCCAGCCTCTACTGACCGCCCGCGGCCGACCACCACGGATCGAGGAACGAGAACCATGTCCCCCTTCGAGTACGCCCCGGCCCCCGAGTCGCGCGCCGTCGTCGACATCGCGAGCAGCTACGGCCTGTTCATCGGCGGCGAGTTCGTCGAGGCCACCGGCGGCAAGCCCTTCAAGACGGTCAACCCGGCCACCGAGGAGGTGCTCGCCGAGGTCTCCGAGGCGACCCCCGACGACGTCGACGCGGCCGTCCGAGCCGCGCGCACGGCATACACGCGGGTCTGGTCGCGGATGGGCGGCGCCGACCGCGGCAAGTACCTCTTCCGCATCGCGCGCATCCTGCAGGAGCGCTCCCGCGAGTTCGCCGTGCTCGAGACGCTCGACAACGGCAAGCCGATCAAGGAGGCGCGCGACGTCGACCTCCCCCTCGCGGCGGCCCACTTCTTCTACCACGCCGGCTGGGCCGACAAGCTCGAGCACGCCTCCCTCGGCCCGAACCCCTGCTCCCTCGGTGTCGTCGGCCAGATCGTGCCGTGGAACTTCCCGCTCCTCATGCTCGCGTGGAAGATCGCGCCGGCCCTGGCCTGCGGCAACACCGTCGTCCTCAAGCCCGCCGAGACGACGCCGCTCACCGCCCTGCTCTTCGCCGACGTCTGCCAGCAGGCCGAGCTGCCCCCGGGTGTCGTCAACATCGTCACCGGCGCCGGCCCGACGGGTCAGGCCATCGTCGACCACCCCGGCATCGACAAGCTCGCCTTCACCGGCTCGACCGCGGTCGGCAAGATGATCGCCCGCTCCATCGCCGGCACCCGCAAGAAGGCCACTCTCGAGCTCGGCGGCAAGGCCGCGAACATCATCTTCGACGACGCCCCCGTCGACCAGGCCGTCGAGGGCATCGTCAACGGCATCTTCTTCAACCAGGGCCACGTGTGCTGCGCCGGCAGCCGGATCCTCGTGCAGGAGAACATCGCCGACGACCTCGACCGCAGGCTCAAGCGCCGCCTCGCGACGCTGCGCGTCGGCGACCCGATGGACAAGAACACCGATGTCGGCGCGATCAACTCGCGCAAGCAGCTCGACCGGATCGAGGAGATGGTCGCGGTCGGCGAGGCCGAGGGCGCGCAGCGCTGGGACTCCGGCTGTGACCTGCCGGCCAACGGCTTCTGGTTCCGCCCGACCGTCTTCAGCGGCGTGAGCCAGACGCACCGCATCGCCCAGGAGGAGATCTTCGGGCCAGTCGTGTCGGTGCTCACCTTCCGCACCCCCGCCGAGGCAGTCGCGAAGGCGAACAACACCCCCTACGGACTGTCCGCCGGGGTGTGGACCGAGAAGGGCAGCCGCATCCTGTGGATGGCCGACCAGCTGCGCGCCGGCGTCGTGTGGGCCAACACGTTCAACAAGTTCGACCCGACCTCGCCGTTCGGCGGCTACAAGGAGTCGGGCTACGGCCGCGAGGGCGGTCGCCACGGCCTCGAGGCCTACGTCACGACGGGGAGCGAGAAGTGAGCACGCGAGTCGACGTCCGCAAGACGTACAAGCTGTACATCGGCGGGAAGTTCCCGCGTAGCGAGAGCGGGCGCTCGTACGAGGTCTACGCCGCGCCGTCCGGTGCCGCTGCACGCCGCGGGTCCGCCTCTCGGGCACCGAGGTTCCTCGCGAACGCCGCGATGGGCTCACGCAAGGACGCGCGGGATGCCGTCGTCGCGGCTCGCAAGGCGCAGTCGGGCTGGGCGGGGGCCACGGCCTACAACCGCGGGCAGGTGCTCTACCGCGTCGCCGAGGTCATGGAGTCGCGCCGGGCACAGCTCGTCCAGGACGTGCGCGACAGCGAGGGCGTGACCGCGGCCCGGGCCGAGGCGACAGTCTCCGAGGCCATCGACCGGTGGGTCTGGTACGCCGGCTGGTCCGACAAGTTCACGCAGGTCCTCGGTGGGCTCAACCCCGTCGCGGGACCGTACTTCGACATCTCGGCGCCCGAGGCGACGGGTGTGGTCGCCGTGCTCGCGCCGCAGGGCTCGAGCCTGCTCGGGCTCGTGTCCGTCGTGGCACCGGTCATCGTCTCGGGCAACACGGCGGTCGTGCTGACGAGCGAGGACCGCCCGCTGCCCGCGATCACGCTCGCCGAGTGCCTCGCGACGTCGGACGTCCCGGGCGGGGTCGTCAACATCATCACCGGGCGCACGGGCGAGGTGGCCCCGTGGCTCGCGAGCCACCGCGACGTCAATGCCATCGACCTCACCGGGGCCGCGGGGGCGGAGGGCGTCGAGTGGGGCGCGCTCGAGGAGGCCGCGGCCGAGAACCTCAAGCGGGTGCTCCGCCCCGGCGGCACCGGTGCCGAGGCGGTCGAGCCCGACTTCGGCGCGACGCCTGACCTGTCTCGGCTGAGCGCCTTCCTCGAGACCAAGACCGTCTGGCACCCCAAGGGCCGCTGACCCCCTCCCCCTTCGCGACTCCTTGCACATCGCCCACCTCGCTGACGCCCTGGGGGCCCGTGCGGGTGGGTCATGTGCCAGGAGTGCGGACGGGCGTCGGCCGGGCGCGCCCGTAGACTTGCGGTCCGTGGCTGACGACGTGACGACCACCGGCGACGGGGCGTCCGCCGCCACCCCCGGCGACCGCCAGCGGGTCGTCGTCCTCGCCGGTCCGAGCGGCGCCGGCAAGTCGCGCCTCGCGGCGCGGCTCAACGCCCGGCACGGGTGGCCGATCTTCCGACTCGACGACTTCTACCGCGACCACGACGACCCGGCCCTGCCGCGCAGCGAGGGCCTCGGCATCGTCGACTGGGACCACCCCGACAGCTGGGACTCGGACCGCGCCCTCGCGTCGCTCCTCGAGCTCGTCGACACCGGGCGCACCCACACCCCGCTCTACGACATCGCGTCCAGCCGTGCGGTCGGGCACCGCGAGGTGACCGCCGCCGCCCACGACCTCGTGCTCGCCGAGGGCATCTTCGCCGCCGAGGTCGTCGCCCGGCTGCGCGACGTCGGCATCCTGCACAGCGCCTGGTGCGTGCACCACCGCCCCGAGGTCACCTTCGTGCGCCGCCTCGCCCGCGACCTCAAGGAGCGTCGCAAGCCCCCGCTCGTGCTCGTCCGCCGTGGGCTCGCGCTCATGCGGTCCGAGCCGGAGATCGTCCGCCGCCAGACCGACCTCGGCGCCCGCCCGGCCCGGGCCGCCGACCTCGAACGCGAGCTCGCAGCGAGCCGCTGACCCGGGATCCGGCGCCCGGGCGCGTCGGTTAGGGTCGACCCGTGCGCGAGAAGGGGACACGTCGTGAGTGACGGGCCGTGGGTGGCCCCGGGGTCGACGCCTCCCCCGGAGCCTCCTCCCGCGCCCGCGCCGTACCCCCCACCGGGGTATGCCGCCGCGCCACCGCCCGGGTACGCCCCCGCGCCACCTCCCGGGTACGCCCCCGCGCCACCTCCCGGGTACGCCACGCAGCCTCCGTTCCCCGGCCCCCGGGCCGCCCCGTCGGCCGGGCCCACCTGGGCCGAGCTCGAGTTCCGGCCGGGGATCATCCCGTTGCGCCCGCTCGGGCTCGGCGACATGTACGGCGCGGTGACGAAGGCGATCCGCGGCAACGTCGCCGCCACGATGGGGCTGGCGCTGCTCACCTCGGTCGTCTGCCTCGTGCCGACGACCGCCCTCGGGGCGTGGATCGCGAGCCAGGACACCCTGGCGCTCACCGACGACGAGCTCACCGGTGAGGCGGGCGGGGTGTACGGGATGCTCGGCACGTACCTGCCCGCGGTCGGCTCGCTCGTGTCGTCCATCGCCCTCACCGGGTTCCTCGCCTACGTCATCGGTCAGGCGGTGCTCGGCCGCAAGGTGGGCATCGGCGAGACGTGGGACGGCACGAAGCGCCGTCTGCCGGCCGTCGGGGCAGCCGTGCTCCTCACCCTCGTCGGCGCGGTCGTGCTCCTCGGGCTGCTCCTCGCCGTGCCGGTGCTGCTCCTCGTCGAGGGCGGGTTCAGCGCCGGACCCGTGCTCCTCCTCGTGCTCGCCCTCCTCGCGTCGGTGCTGCTCTACCTGTGGCTGTGGACCCGGCTCGCGTTCGTCACGGCCGTCATCGTCCTCGAGGGCCGAGGTGTGCTCTCCGCCTTCGCCCGGTCGTGGCGCCTGACGTCCGGTGCCCCCTTCTGGCGCATCCTCGGCATCCGGGTCCTCACCGCGATGGTCGTCGGCTTCGCGGCGCAGGTCATCACCGTGCCCATCACCATCGGCGGCATCGTCGCCGTCCTCGCCCTCGGGGGCGAGGAGCAGCTGTTCATGTGGCAGGCCATCCTCACCGGCATCGCGACCCTCGTGAGCGGGGCGATCACGACGCCCTTCTCGGCGGGAGTCGACGCCCTCATGACCATCGACCAGCGGATCCGCCGCGAGGGCCTCGACGTGCAGCTCATCCACGCGGCCCAGCAGGGCGGCCCGGCCCCGTGGCCGAACGCGGCCGGGGCCCGCTGAGCCGGTGCGACTCGACCCACCCCTCGACCCGACGTCGCCCGAGGCTCGGGACTGGCTCGAGGAGGAGCTGCGCAAGGGGATCTACCGCGACGAGCCAGGCCTGCTCGAGCGACTCTGGGGGTGGCTCACCGACGTCCTCTCGACGACCGGTGGGGGGAGCCTGCCCGCCTGGACCGTCGCGCTCGCCGTCGGCGTCGCCCTGGCCGTCGTCGCGCTCGTCGTCGCCCGCTCCCTCGGCGCCGAGCGCCGGATGACGGGCGCGGCCGGCGACGGCGTGCTCGACGGGCCCACCCGCACGTCCGACGAGCACCGTGCCGCCGCCCGACGGGCCCTGGCCGCCGGTGATGCCGACACCGCCGTCCTCGAGGGCTACCGCGCGATCGCCCGGGCTGCCGTCGAGCGAACCCTGCTCGACGACCTGCCCGGCCGGACCGCCCACGAGGTCGCGCTCGCCCTCGGCCCGGCGTTCCCGGACTCGGCTGCCCGCCTCGCCGGTGCCGCAGACGCCTTCGACGCCGTGCGCTACGGACACCGCGCCGCGCGGGCGGAGACTGCTCAGGGGGTCTGCGACCTCGACGCGACCCTCGCGTCGACCCGCCCGGTCCTCTCAGACCCGCGCCGTGCGGCCGGGACGGCCCGATGACGACCACCGCGGCGCCCGGAGCGCCCGGCGCACCCGGAGCACCCGGCGCACCCGGAGCACCCGCCAGGCCCGCCGATCCGTCACCCTCCCCCGCCGTCGGCAACCCGCGGCGCCGCGCACGCCGGACGACGGCCTACGTCGGAGCCGTCGGGTTGGGCCTGCTCCTCGTCGTGCTCCTCGCGCTGACGGCCCAGCGTCCCGGCCAGCCGCTCGACCCCGACGGCCCCGGACCGGAGGGCGCGATGGCCCTCGCCGAGGTGCTACGCGACGAGGGCGTCGAGGTCGAGGTCGTGCGCTCGATCGGCGCCCTCGAGGCGAGCGACCCGGAGCGCGCCACGACGGTGCTCGTCGGCGACCCGGCGAACCTCGGCCCGGGCGCGAGCGAGCGGCTCGGCGCCGCGACCCAGACCGCCGGCCGGCTCGTCCTCGTCGGGGTGGGCAGCGAGCAGCTGCGCCTCCTCGGGATGCCGGTCGCGGCCTTCGCGGGTGGCGGGGACGACCTCGTCGCCGCGTGCTCGTCGGACGTCGCCCGGGAGAGCGACGTCGTCAGCGCGGCCGACACGCGCTACCTCGTCGAGGACGGTGCTCGCGGGGTGAGCACCTGCTTCTCGCTGCCCGACCCGGAGAGCACGACCGGTGAGCCGGCACCCGACGGCGCGTACGGCGCGGCGCTCGTCGAGCTCGAGCGCACGGCCACCCGCCCGCAGACCCTCGTCGTCGGCTTCGGGCCGGCGTGGACGAACGAGCGCGTCACCGACGACAGCCACGCCGGCACGGCCGTTCGCGCGCTCGGCTCGACGCCGCGCCTCGTCTGGTACCAGCCGGGGTCCGGCGACCTCACCGCACCCGGCTCCGGCGGTGAGCAGGAGGCGAGCGCGTCCGTCTGGCCCGCGTGGACCATGCCCGCCACGGTCCTGCTCGGCGTCGCGGTGCTCGCCCTGGCCCTCGCCCGCGGACGCCGACTCGGCCGGCTCGTCCGCGAGCCCCTGCCGGTCGTCGTGCGCGCCATCGAGACGACCGAGAGCCGGGGACGGCTCTACCGCCGGGCCGGTGACCGCGGTCGTGCGGCCGCCGTGCTCCGGGCCGGATCGGCCGAGCGGCTGGCCCGGCGCCTCGCCGTCCCTCGCGGCGCCGCACCGATGGCACTGTGGCAGGCCGTGTCCGCCGCGAGCGGACGTCCACCCGTTGAGGTCGCCGACCTCCTCGCGGGTCCGCCTCCACCCGACGACACCGCCCTGATCCACCTCGCCCAGCAGCTCACCGACCTCGAGGAGAGGGTCCGCCACCCATGACCGACGCCGAGACCACCGCGCCCGCCCCGGGACCCGCACCCTCCGCAGCGGCCCCGCCGGCATCCCCACCACCGCACGCCCCGGCATCCCCACCGGATGCCGAGCGAGCGCGCGCCGCGCTGCTCGCCGTGCGGGCCGAGGTCGCCAAGGCCGTCGTCGGCCAGGACGCGGCGGTGGCCGGACTGCTCGTCGCCCTGCTGTGCCGCGGCCACATCCTGCTCGAGGGGGTGCCCGGGGTCGCGAAGACGCTGCTCGTGCGGGCCCTCGCGGCGGCCCTCGACATCGAGACCCGGCGGGTGCAGTTCACGCCCGACCTCATGCCGGGCGACCTCACCGGCTCGCTCGTCTTCGACGCCCGGGAGAGCGACTTCTCGTTCCGGCACGGCCCGGTCTTCACCAACCTCCTGCTCGCCGACGAGATCAACCGCACGCCCCCGAAGACCCAGTCCGCCCTTCTCGAGGCGATGGAGGAGCGCCAGGTCAGCGTCGACGGCCACCCCCACCCGCTGCCGAGCCCGTTCATGGTCGCGGCGACCCAGAACCCCGTCGAGTACGAGGGCACCTACCCGCTGCCCGAGGCCCAGCTCGACCGCTTCCTCCTCAAGGTCGTCCTGCCGCTGCCCCAACGCCACGACGAGGTGCAGGTGCTGCGGCGCCACGCCGACGGGTTCGACCCGCGCGACCTCGCCGCGGCCGGCCTGCGGGCCGTGGCGACGGTCGCAGACCTCGACGCCGGCGTCGCGGCGGTGCGGGCGGTCGAGATCTCCGACGAGGTCGCCGCGTACGTCGTCGACATCGCCCGCGCCACCCGGGTCTCGCCGTCGCTGTCGCTCGGGGTCTCCCCCCGCGGGGCGACGGCGCTCATGGCGACGAGCCGGGCGTGGGCGTGGCTCGCCGGCCGCACCTTCGTCACCCCCGACGACGTCAAGGCCCTGGCCCACGCGACGCTCGCGCACCGCCTGTCCCTGCGTCCCGAAGCCGAGCTCGAGGGCGTCGGCGTCGGCGCCGTGCTCGACAGCGCGCTCGGGTCGGTGCCCGTCCCACGCTGATGGCCATCACGTGGCGCACCGTCGTGCTCGTCCTCCTGGGGCTGGCACCGGTCGCCGTGTGGCCGACGGGGGCGGCGGTGCGGTGGTGGCTGCTCGCCGTCGCGCTCCTCGTGGCCCTCGACGTCCTCCTCGCGAGCCGCCCCGACGTGCTCGACATCGTGCGCGGCGAGCCCGCCCAGGTGCGCCTCGGCGAGACGACGACGAGCAGCCTGTGGGTGACGAACACCTCGGCGCGCGGGGTGCGGGGCGTGCTGCGCGACGCCTGGCCACCGTCGGCGGGGGCCCGCGACGCCGTCCACGAGCTCGCGGTACCGCCGCACGAGCGGGTGCGCCTCACGACCCACCTCGTGCCGACCCGGCGGGGTGACCGCAGCGCCGACCGGGTGACGGTGCGCATCCACGGCCCGCTCGGGCTCGCCGGCCGCCAGCGCTCCGTCCCCGTCCCGGGGTCCCTGCGGGCACTGCACCCCTTCCCCTCGCGCCGCCACCTGCCGAGCCGCCTCGCCGTGCTCCGCCAGCTCGACGGGCGGGCCGCCGTGCGCACCCGCGGCCAGGGCACCGAGTTCGACAGCCTGCGCGACTACGTCGAGGGCGACGACGTGCGCTCGATCGACTGGCGCGCCACGGCCCGCCGCCAGCACCTCGTCGTGCGCACCTGGCAGCCCGAGCAGCACCGCCGCGTCGTCATCGTGCTCGACACCTCCCGCACGAGCGCCGGGCGGATCGGTGACGCGCCTCGGCTCGACGCGTCGATGGATGCCGCGCTGCTCCTCACCGCGCTCGCCGGCCATGCCCGCGACCGGGTGCAGGTCCTCGCCGGGGACCGGGTCGTGCACGCCCGGGTGAGCGGCACCGACCGGGCGCGCCTCCTCCACGACACGATCAGCACGCTGGCGCCCGTCGAGTCGCGCCTCGTCGAGGCGGACTGGTCGGCACTGGCCACTGAGGTCGTGCGGCTCGGCACCCACCGTGCCCTCGTCGTCCTGCTCACCTCGCTCGAGTCCTCGGCGATCGAGGAGGGCCTGCTCCCCGTCCTCCCGGCGCTCGCCGCCCACCACCGGGTCCTGGTCGCGTCCGTCACCGACCCTGCTCTCGCGACGATGCGCCGGGCCCGCGACTCGACGAGCGAGGTGTACGACGCGGCCGCGGCGGAGCGCACGCTCGCCCTGCGCCGGCGCACGGCATCCGCCCTCGAGCAGCTCGGGGTGGACGTCGTCGACGCCCCACCCGCCGAGCTGCCGGTGCGGCTCGCGGACCACTACCTCATGCTCAAGCGCCAGGGCCTGCTCTAGGGCTCCCGGGGCCTCGAGGGGGGTCCTGGTGCCGGGTATCGGCACTGCTGCACGCCGGCGCAGCAGTGCCGATAGCCGGGCGGGGACGAGGTATGAGCACTGCTGCACTCCGGCGCAGCACTGCCGATATCGGGCGGGGACGTGGTATCGACAGTGCTGCACTCCGGCGCAGCAGTGCTGATACCGGGCGGAGAGGTCCTGTCAGGCCCGACGCTCCCCGTCAGGCGGCGGTGACCGGGGCGGTGTCGCCGGCGTCCCGGGCGAGCACGTCGCCCGTCGCGCCCGCGCGGACGGCGGCCCGCCCGACGACGAAGACATAGGCGAGGAAGAGCGCCTCGGCCACGACCCCGATGGCGATCCGGGCCCACGTCGGCAGGCCCGACGGCGTGACGAACCCCTCGATCGCACCGCTGACGAGCAGCACCGCGACGAGGCCGAGGGCGATCGCGATGGCCGTGCGGCCCTCGCGGGCGAACGACTCGAGCCGGCCCATCGGCCCCGGCTCGACCCACGACCAGAACAGCCTCAACCCGACCCCGCCGGCGACGAACACCGCGGTCAGCTCGAGGAGGCCGTGCGGGAGGATGAGGCCGAAGAAGAGGGCGCCGCGGTCGTACGAGAGCATGAGCGCCGCCGCGACGCCGACATTGACGACGTTGCTCGCGAGCACCCACACGACGGGCAGCCCCAGCACGCCGAGCGCGATGCACAGCGCGGCGACCCGGGCGTTGTTGACCCACACGAGGGTGCCGAACTCCGCGTGCGGGAACTCGGAGTAGTAGTTCTCGAAGTCGGTGCCGACGTAGGCCTCGATCTCGGCCGGGGTCATCCGGCTCGTCCACACCTCCGGGTTCCCGAGGGACCACCAGGCGACGAGGGCGGCGAGGGCGACGCTCCCGAACGCCGTCGCGAGCCACCACCAGCGGGTGCGGTAGAGGGCGGCCGGGAAGGTTCGCGTGAAGAAGCCGAGCACGTCCGCCCACGTCGAACGGCGGGCGCCGGCCGCCGCGACCCTGGCCCGTGCGAGCACCGACGACAGGTACGCGACGACGGAGGGGTCGGGGCTGGCCGAGCGCACGACAGACAGGTGCGTCGATACCCGCTGGTAGAGGTCGAGCAGCTCGTCCGCCTCGGCCCCCGTGAGCCGGCGCCGGCCCGCGAGCTCCTCGAGCCGCCGCCACTGGGCCTGGTGCACCGTGAGGTAGGCGTCGAGGTCCACCCGGGCAGCCTAACCGCCGCGGTCGTGCGCGCTGCCGGGTCAGCATCGCCCGGGTCGTGCGCGCTGCCGGGTCAGCATCGCCGGGCGTGCGCGCTGCCGGGTCAGCATCGCCCGGGTCGTGCGCGCTGCCGGGTCAGCATCGCCGGGCGTGCGCGCTGCCGGGTCAGCATCGCCGGGCGTGCGCGCTGCCGGGTCAGCATCGCCGGCTGGCTGCCGGGTTAGCATCGCCGGGTGAGCGACCCCGGGGGCTACCGCAGCTACGCCACCGACGACCTGGTCACCGGTGAGGGCGTCGCCGTCGAGCTGCCCACAGCGAGCGTCGGGGCCCGGATGGCGTCCGGCGCGATCGACGTCGTGCTCACCATCGCCGTGCTCGTCGCCGGGTTCATCGCCTTCGGGCTCGCGCTCGGCGAGGCCTCCGACGCCGTCATCGGCATCGTGAGCATCGTGCTCAGCACGCTCGTCGTCGTCGGGATGCCGGCCACGATCGAGACCGCGTCGCGCGGTCGCAGCCTCGGGCGCCTCGCGCTCGGCCTGCGCACCGTGCGCGACGACGGGGGCCCGGTGACGTTCCGGCACGCCCTCGTGCGGGCCCTCGTCGGCTACGTCGAGATCTACCTCCTGCTCGGCATCCCCGCCGTCGTCGCCTCGATGGTGCACCCGCGGGCCAAGCGCCTCGGCGACATGGCCGCGGGCACGGTCGTCGTGTCGCAGCGGGCGTCGCTGCGCCTCAGCCCCCCACCGGAGATGCCGCCGGCGCTGCACCACTGGGCGAGCACGGCCGACGTCACCGCACTGCCGTCCGGCCTGACCGTCGCGGTGCGGCAGTTCCTGGCCCGCGCGCCGGGGCTGTCGCCGCAGTCACGCCACACGCTCGGCGTCGAGCTGCTCCACGCAACCCTGCCGCACGTCAGCCCGGCGCCGCCGCCCGGCCACCACCCCGAGGCCGTCCTGTCGGCGGTCGTCGCGGAGCGGCGCCGGCGCGACCTGGTCCGGCTCTGGCGCGAGGAGCAGCTGCGCGCCCGGGTCCTGCCGGCCGACCCCCTCTCCGCACGCTCCACCCCACCCGGCTGACCGGCATCCCCGTCCCGACCTGTTGCACATCGCCCACTCCTCGGCGACGCCAGCGGCACCTCTCGCGTGGGTGATGTGCAATGCGTCCGGTCAGCCGTGGGCGCCGAGGGCGGCGTACCCCGGCTTGACGACGTGCTCGATGATCGTCAGGCGCTCGTCGAAGGGCAGGAACGCCGACTTCATCGCGTTGATCGTCGCCCAGCGCAGGTCGTCGATGGTCCAGCCGGCCTCGTCGACGAGCAGCTGCATCTCGCGGCTCATCGAGGTGCCGCTCATGAGCCGGTTGTCCGTGTTGACCGTGACCCGGAACCGCAGCCGCTTGAGCATCGTGATCGGGTGCTCGGCGACCGAGCGCGCCGCCCCCGTCTGGATGTTCGAGCTCGGGCACATCTCGAGGGGGATCCGCATGTCGCGCACGTAGGCGGCGAGGCGGCCCAGGGCGGGGATGCCGTCGTCGCCGGTCGCGATGTCGTCGACGATCCGCACGCCGTGCCCGAGGCGGTCGGCGCCGCACCACTGGATCGCCTCCCAGATGCTCGGCAGGCCGAACCCCTCGCCGGCGTGGATCGTGAAGTGCGCGTTCTCGCGGCGCAGGTACTCGAACGCGTCGAGGTGCCGGGTGGGCGGGAACCCCGCCTCGGCGCCGGCGATGTCGAAGCCGCCCACGCCCTCGTCGCGGTAGCGCACCGCGAGCTCGGCGATCTCCCGGCTGCGGGCGGCGTGGCGCATCGCGGTGAGCAGGGTGCGCATCCGGATCGGCGTGCCGGCGGCGGCCGCCTCCTGCTCCCCCTCGCGGAACCCGGTGAGCACGGCGTCGACGACCTCCTCGAGGGTGAGCCCGCCGGCGAGGTGCTGTTCGGGTGCGAAGCGCGACTCGGCGTAGACGACCCCGTCGGCGGCGAGGTCGAGGGCGCACTCGCGGGCGACGCGGGCCAGCTGCTCGCGCGTCTGCATGACCGCCACCGTGTGCGAGAACGTCTCGAGGTAGCGCTCGAGCGAGCCCGAGTCGGCCGAGTCACGAAACCACTGACCCAGCGCGACGGCATCCGTCGTCGGCAGCCCGGTGTACCCGGCCGCCTCGGCCAGCTCGACGATCGTCGAGGGTCGCAGGCCCCCGTCGAGGTGGTCGTGGAGCAGGGCCTTGGGGGCCCGGGCGACGATCGTCGGGGCCACGGCCGCGGTGCCGGCCATCAGGCGATCCGGTCGATGACGATGGGCGTGCGGGCGACCGTGGTGCCCTGGGGGGCGACCGTGATGCCGCCCTCGAGCGCCGCGTGGGCCCGCTCGAAGCGGTCGGGTGTGTCGGTGTGCAGGGTGAGCAGCACGTCGCCCTCGCGCACGGCGTCGCCCGGCTTGGCGTGGATCTCGATGCCGGCGCCGGCCTGCACCGGGTCCTCCTTGCGGGCGCGCCCCGCACCGAGCCGCCACGCGGCGACGCCGACGGCATACGCGTCGAGGCCCGACAGCACACCGGATGCCGTCGCGCGCACCTCCTGGGTCTCCCGGGCCGTCGGCAGCGGGGCGTCGGGGTCCCCGCCCTGGGCCGCGATCATCCGGCGCCACGCGTCCATGGCCCGCCCGTCGGCGAGCGCCGCGGCGACGTCCTGACCACCCCGCCCCGCGGCCGAGAGCATCTCCTCGGCGAGGCGGACCGTGAGCTCGACGACGTCGGGCGGGCCGCCGCCGGCGAGCACCTCGACCGACTCCCGCACCTCGAGGGCGTTTCCGGCGGTCAGGCCCAGAGGGGTGGACATGTCGGTGAGCAGCGCGACGGTGTTGACGCCGGCATCCGTGCCGAGGTCGACCATCGTGCGGGCCAGCTCAGTGGCGTCCTCGCGGGTCTTCATGAACGCGCCGCTACCGACCTTGACGTCGAGCACGAGCGCGCCGGTGCCCTCGGCGATCTTCTTGCTCATGATCGAGCTCGCGATGAGCGGGATCGCCTCGACGGTGCCGGTGACGTCGCGCAGGGCGTAGAGCTTCTTGTCGGCAGGAGCCAGGCCCGAGCCGGCGGCGCAGATGACCGCGCCGACGTCCTCGAGCTGGCGCATCATCGCCTCGTTCGTGAGCGACGCCTGCCAGCCGGCCACCGACTCGAGCTTGTCGAGGGTGCCGCCGGTGTGGCCGAGCCCGCGACCGGACAGCTGCGGCACGGCGACATCGAAGACCGCGACGAGGGGCGCGAGCGGCAGGGTGATCTTGTCCCCCACCCCGCCGGTGGAGTGCTTGTCGGCGGTCGGGCGGGACAGCGACGAGAAGTCCATCCGCTCCCCGCTCGCGATCATCGCCGCGGTCCACGTCGCGATCTCGCGGCGGGTCATCCCGTTGAGCAGCACCGCCATCGCGAGCGCGCTCATCTGCTCGTCGGCGACGACCCCGCGCGTGTAGGCGTCGATGACCCAGCGGATCTGGTCGTCGGAGAGCTCGTGGCGGTCCCGCTTGGTCGTGATGACGTCGACGGCATCGAAGGATTCACTCATCGGCCCATCATGGCAGTGGACCACGGGTCGCCGTCACCGCCCGGCCGGATGCCGGGGGCGCGGCGTCAGGGACGCTCGCGCAGGTTGTCGGGCCCGAACGCCTGGGGCAGGACCTCGCGCATCGGCATCACGCCCTCGGGGGTCATGAGGAGGGTGTCGGGGGTGCCGTTCTCCCAGAGCAGCTGGCGGCACCGGCCGCACGGCATGAGGGCGTCGCCCGCACCGTCGACGCAGTAGACGGCGACGAGCAGGCCGCCGCCGGTGGCGTGCAGCTGCGAGACCATGCCGCACTCGGCGCACAGCGTGACGCCGTACCCGGCGTTCTCGACGTTGCAGCCGGACACGACGCGCCCGTCGTCGACGACGCCGGCGACACCGACCCGGTACCGGCTGTAGGGCGCGTACGCGAGCGTCGTCATCCGCACGGCCTCGGCGTGCAGGGCGTCCCAGTCGACGTCCGGGGTGGTGCCGGCGCCGCCACCGCCGCCACCGCCGCCGGGCGGGCTCGGGCGGGACTGCTCGCTCATGTCGCCTCCAGGGTGTCGGCGCTGAGCCGGGTCGCCTCGGTGTGCCGGATGACGGCGACCGACGCGAGGAGCCGGGCGCCGAGGGTGATCGAGTCCTCGTCGACGACGAGGTCACCCTGGTGCAGGTCGAAGGTGGGGCCGCCGTGCGTGCGGGTGCCGAGGCGGGCCATCGCGCCGGTGGTCTGCGCGAGGTACCACGAGAAGTCCTCGCCGCCGAGCGACTGGGTCGTCGGCACGGGGTGCATCCCGCTCGCGAGGGAGGCGAGCCGGAACGCCTCGATTCCCTCGGCGGTGTTGACGACGGGCGGCACGCCCTTGACCCGCTCGACCTTGGCCTGGACACCGTAGGGCGCGACGACGCCGTGCACGATCTCCTCGAGGAGCGGGCCGACGGTCAGCCAGGCCTGCGCGTCGAGCATCCGCAGGGTGCCCACGCACTCGCCCGTCGAGGGGATGACGTTGGCGGCCCGCCCGGCGTTGATCGTGCCCCAGACGAGGGCCGCGCCGGCGCGCGGGTCCAGCCGGCGCGAGAGCGCCGCGGGCACGTCGGTGACGACCTTGGCGAGCGCGAAGGTGAGGTCCTCGGTGAGCTGGGGGCGGGAGGTGTGGCCGCCGCGGCCGTGCAGGGAGACGGCCACCTGGTCGCAGGCCGCCGTGAGCGGCCCCTCGCGCAGGCCGACCTGCCCGACGTCGAGGCTGGGGTCGCAGTGCACCGCGAAGACCGAGTCGACGCCGTCGAGGGCGCCGGCGAGGATCGCGTCGTGGGCGCCCCCGGGCATGATCTCCTCGGCGGCCTGGAAGATGCCGCGCACGGCGACCCCCCGCTCGATGAGCGCGGGCTCGCACGACCGGAGCGCGAGGAGCGCGCCGACGAGTGCGGCGACGTGCACGTCGTGGCCGCAGGCGTGGCACACGCCCGCGGTGCGCGAGGCGTGGTCGAGGCCGGTGCGCTCGCGCACCGGCAGGGCGTCCATGTCGGCGCGCAGCGCGACCCGGTACGCGGCATCCGGCGGGCCGACGTCGGCGAGCAGACCGGTGCCGGGCAGGAGTCGCACGCCCACGCCCGCGGCATCGAGGCGGCGGGCCACGGCGTCGGTCGTGCGCGTCTCCTCGCGCGACAGCTCGGGGTGGGCATGGAGGTCCCGCCGGATGTCGATGAGCTCGGGTGCGAGCGAGGAGATGCGTTCGCCGAGGGCGGCGAGGAGGGCATCGTCGTTCATGGGAAGACCGAGTCTACTGGTCAGCGGGCCGGCGCCGGCCCCGCTTCCCCGAGCGCGGAACGGGTCGGCCCGCCGGGTCGGGCCCGGGCCGCCTTGTGCTCCTCCCAACGGCGGGCGATGCCGTCCATCTCGCGCTGGATGAACTCGAGGAACTCCACCGACAGCTGCATCCGCTCGCCCGCGCGGGTGTGCTCGCCCACCTCCCGGCGCGCGACGACGAGCGCCGCGAGGATGGGGGCGTAGATCTGCTCCTTCTGCATGAGCACGTCGTGCCACGCGTCGTCCCTGACGACGAAGACGTCGCGGCGTGACCCCCGCTCGCGCAGCCGGCGGACCATCCGCACCTGGGCGAGGTAGCGCACCGCGCCCGAGATGCCGGCCGGGCTCACCCCGAGCAGGGCCGCCAGCTCGGATGCCGTGAGCCGACCGTCCTCGGTCGCGAGGAGCGCGGCGAACACGCGGGCGGGCAGCCGGGCGATGCCGGCCTCGGCGAGGGCGCCCCCGAGGTGCTCGACGGCGTCGACGAACGCCGGGTCGGGTCCGCCCCCGACCGGGGAGAGGGGTGCCTCGCCCCCGACCGGGGAGAGGGGTGCCTCGCCCCCGACCGGGGAGAGGGGTGCCTCGGCGCCACGGCGGGCGGGCGACGCGTGCGGCGCGGACGGCATACGCCGAGTTTACCCGATTCACAAACTTCTGAAGCAGGCGTAGCGTGAACGCCATGACCGACGTCATCTCCGTCACCGGGCTCCACAAGTCCTTCGGCCGCACGGTCGCGCTCGACGGGCTCGACCTCGCCGTGCGCGAGGGCGAGGTGCACGGCTTCCTCGGGCCGAACGGGTCGGGCAAGTCGACGACGATCCGCATCCTGCTCGGGCTGCTTCGTGCCGACGCCGGCACGGCATCCGTCCTCGGCCGTGACCCGTGGCGCGACGCGACCGAGCTGCACCGCTCCCTCGCGTACGTCCCGGGCGACGTCGTGCTCTGGCCGACGCTGAGCGGCGGCGAGGTCATCGACCTGCTCGGCCGGCTGCGCGGCGGCATCGACGAGGCCCGGCGTCGCCGCCTCGTCGCGCGCTTCGAGCTCGACGAGACGAAGAAGGGCAAGGCCTACTCCAAGGGGAACCGCCAGAAGGTCGCCCTCGTCGCGGCCCTCGCGAGCAACGTGCCGCTCCTCGTGCTCGACGAGCCGACCTCGGGGCTCGACCCCCTCATGGAGGAGGTCTTCCAGGCCGAGCTGGCGGCCCTGCGCGCCGACGGGCGCACGGCCCTGCTCTCGAGCCACATCCTCAGCGAGGTCGAGAAGGCCTGCGACCGCGTGAGCATCGTGCGCTCGGGGCGGATCGTCGACACCGGCAGCCTCGCCGACCTGCGCCACCTCACGCGCACCCGCGTCCACGCCGCGTTGCGCGAGCCGCCCACCTCGGCCGAGGCCACGGCCTGGCCGGGCGTCCACGACGTGCGTCTCGTCGACGGCGAGCTGCGCTGCTCGGTCGAGGCCGAGCACCTCGGCGACCTCGTGGCCACCCTCGGCCACCGCGGGGTCGAGAGCCTGACCTGCCAGCCCCCGACCCTCGAGGAGCTCTTCCTCGCGCGCTACCAGGAGCAGCCGGTATGACCGCCGCCGCTCCGACCGCGCCCACCACCCCGACCGTCCCCCCCGCCACGTCGACCGCGCTGGCGACCCGGCTGGCCGGCGTGACCCAGCTCTTCCGGCTCGCCTGGCGCCGCGACCGGATCCTCGTCCCCGCGAGCGTGGTCGGGCTCGTCGCCCTGTCGGTCGGGTCCGCCCGGGCGACGCTCGCGCTCTACCCCGACGACGAGTCGGCCGCCGCCGGCCTGGCCGGCATCTTCACCAACCCCTCGGTCGTCGCGATGTACGGTCCGCTCGCGTCGCCGACGGCGGACGCCCTCGCCGTCTTCAAGACGGTCATGATGGGCGCCTTCCTCACGGCGGTGCTCGGCCTCGTCGTCGTGCGGCGGCACACCCGCACCGAGGAGGACGAGGGCCGGCTCGAGCTCCTCGGCTCGGGCGTCGTCGGCCGGTGGTCCCCGCTGGCGGCCGCCGTCGGGCTCGCCTGCCTCGCGGTCGTCGCGGCGAGCGTGCTGTCGGGCGCCGGTCTCGCGGCCCTCGGGATGGATGCCGCGGGCAGCGCGGCGTTCGCGGTGGCCTGGCTCGCCGCCGGGCTGGCGACCGTCGGGGTCACGGCCGTCGCCGTGCAGCTCGCGTCGACGACCCGCGGCGCCGCGGGGCTCGGCTTCGGGTTCCTCGCCGCGGTGTACGCCCTGCGCGCCCTCGCAGACTCGGCCGACGAGGGCACCCTCGGGCACGCGCTCGGCTGGCTCTCCCCGCTCGGCTGGGCGGGCCGGGTCGAGGCCTACGGCGCGAACCGGCAGTGGGTGCTGCTCCTCGGGGTCGGCACCCTCGTGCTCGGGGTCGCCGTGGGGCTGGCCGTGCTCGAGCGGCGCGACCTCGGCGCGGGGATCATCCCGGCACGCAGCGGCCCGTCACGGGCGGGGCGCACCCTGTCGTCGCCGCTCGGCCTCGTCACCCGCCTGGCGCGAGGCACGATCATCGGCTGGACGGTCGGCATCACCCTCGGGGGGGTCGTCATCGGATCCCTCCTCGGCGCCATCGCCGGCCTCGCGGACGACGCGGCCATCCAGGACTTCCTTCGCCTGCTCGGCGGCGACGTCCCGAGGGTCGAGGACCTCTTCGTCGCCACCGAGCTGCGCTTCGTCGCGGTCGGCGTCGCCGCGGTCGGCATCGCGCTCGTGCTGCGCCTCGTGGGGTCCGAGCGATCCGGGCTCGGCGAGGTCGTCCTCACCACCCCCGCGAGCCGCACCAGCTGGTACGCCGCGCACGTCGTCGTGCCCCTCGCCCTCTCCGCCGCGCTCCTCGCGCTCTTCGGCCTCGTCATCGGCCTCGTCGGGCCGCTCGCCACGCCGCTGGCGCCCACCGTCGGCGCCTCGGTCGCGGCGGCGCTGTCGACGCTGCCGGCGGTGTGGGTCGTCGTCGGCGTCGCGGCCGCGCTCGCCGGGGCGGCCCCGCGCTTCGCGCCGGTCGCATGGGCCGTGCTCCTCGTGTCGTTCGTCGTCGGCGAGCTGGGGGACACGATGAACCTGCCCGGCTGGCTCGTCGACGCGTCCCCGTTCGCCCACCTGTCGCAGCTGCCCGGGGGGTCCTTCGAGGCGACCGGAGCCGTCGCCCTCAGCCTGCTGGCCGCCGCCCTCATCGGGTTCGGCTGGGTGGCCTACCAGCGTCGCGACGTGGTCTGACCGCCTCCGTCCCGCTACCGTGGCCGGAAGGCCAAGGGAGGCATCATGGCGCACCTCGTCGTGCACTTCGAGATCCACGCGTCCGAGCCGCAGGCGCTCATCGACTTCTACGGTGACCTCTTCGGGTGGACGTTCACCCGGTTCGGCGAGGCGCCGTACTGGCTCATCGACACCGGTGAAGGGGCGGTCGGGGTCGACGCGCCCGGCCGTGGCATCAACGGCGGCCTCACCCAGCGCCAGGGCGCGGGGCCGACTCCCGGGGCTCCGGTCAACGGCTGCACCGTCGTCGTCGGCGTCGACGGCAGCGTCGACGAGCTGTTCCGCAGGGCGCTCGAGCTGGGGGCCGGGGAGGCGGTCCCCCTCGAGGACATGGAGGGCGTCGGCCGCGGCGGCTACCTCCTCGACCCGGACGGCAACGTCTTCGGGGTGCTCTCGCCGGTGCTCTCCGACGGCACGGTGGCGATGGGAGGGTAGTGCCGGGCCACCGCCGAGTAGTGCCGGGTCACCGCCGGGTACTGCCGGGTTCACCGCGGCAAGTGCCGGGTCGCCGCGCGTCGTGCCGGGTCACCACCGGGTCCGCCCGAGCCGCCGTAGCCGGTCAGTGGCCGAAGGTGTCCGAGTCGACGGCGTGGGCCTCACCGGTGTCGAGGGCGTGGAGCGCCTCGAGCTCGTCGCCGCTGAGGTCGAAGCCGAAGACGTCGAGGTTCTGCGCCTGCCGGCGCGGGTCCGCCGAGTTCGGTGCGACGACGTACCCCTGCTGGGTCTGCCACCGCAGCAGCACCTGGGCCGGCGTGACGTCGTGCGCCGCGCCCGTCGCGACGACGACCGGGTGGTCGAGCAGCCCGTTGTCCCGGCCGAGCGGGCTCCACCCCTCGGTGACGATGCCGTGCTCGGCGTGGTACGCCCGCACGGCGTCACGGGTGAGGAAGGGGTGCAGCTCGACCTGGTTGACCTCGGGCGTCACGCCGGTGGCGGCGATGACCCGGTCGAGGTGCGCGGGCTTGAAGTTCGACACGCCGACCGCGCGGGCGAGGCCGCGCTCGCGCAGCTCGACGAGCCCTTCCCAGGCCCGGACGTACAGGTCCTGGGCGGGGTTGGGCCAGTGGAGCAGGAGCAGGTCGACGTGCTCGAGCCCGAGCCGCCGCAGGTTCCCCGCGAGGCCGTCGGCCGGGGCAGCGTGCCACTGCCGGTTGATCTTCGTCGTGACGAAGAGCTCCTCGCGCGGGAGTCCGCTGGCGCGCACCGCGCGACCCACACCGACCTCGTTCTCGTAGTTCTCCGCGGTGTCCACGTGGCGGTAGCCGGCCTCGAACGCGGTGAGGCAGGCGCGCTCGACCTCCTCGTCGCCCATCGGCCAGGTGCCCAGCGCCACCTGGGGGACGGACGTTCCCCCGAGCAGGGACAGGGTCGGTGCGGGGCTCATGCGACGAACCCTGCCACACGGCATCCGGCCACTGCGCTCCGTCCGTCCGTGCTTCCGTGCTTCCGTGCTTCCGTGCTTCCGTGCTTCCGTGCTCCCGTGCTCCCGTGCTCCAGACGGTGCTGGACCGAGCGACGGTCGTGCCGTGAGAGGCCTCTGGTCGGCAACGCCCGACCGGACCTACGATCAGCAGACCAGTGGCCAGCCGCCGACCTCCCGACGTCGGCGGCGAACCTGCACCGTCCAGGACAAAGGGTCACCATGAGCACTCGCCTCCTCCACATCGTCGCCACCCCCCGCGGTCTCGCGTCGAACACCGGACGCATCTCGGCGGTGCTGCTCGAGGGGCTCCACGACCGCTACGACGACCTCGACGTCAGCACCCTGGACCTGTTCAGCGCCGACCTGCCTGCGGTCGCAGGTGTCAACATCAAGACGAAGTACGCGCTCATGACCGGACAGCCCCTCGACGAGGGGGCACGGGCCTCGTGGAGCGAGATCGAACGGACCATCGAGCAGTTCCTCGCCGCGGACGTCTACCTGCTGACCGTTCCCATGTGGAACTTCGGCATCCCCTACGCGCTGAAGTACTACATCGACGCCATCGTGCAGCCCGGGTACCTCTTCAGGTACGACGAGACCGGGCGGCCGCACGGTCTCGTGCACGGAAAGCGGATGGTCTGCGTGACGTCCCGGGGCGCGGACTACACGCAGCAGCCGCTCCTCTCGCTCGACTACCTCAACACCTACCTGGCCACGATCTTCGGGTTCGTCGGGATCACCGACATCCAGTTCTTCAGCGCGCAGCCGATGGACGTGTCACCGGACTCCCGCCGGGCAGCCTTCCGCACCGCGATCGGGGAGGTGCGGTCGTGGGTCGCGGGCGGGGCGTGGGAGGGGTCACCCCCTCCACCGGCCGAGGCACTTCCGCCCGAGGTCAAGCCGCAGGTCATCGTCGAGGAGGCGCCCGACAACGGGGTCGCCTGACCCGCTCGGGCCGGGTCAGGTCAGGTCGGTCCGCCCGGCCTCCACGAGCGCGTCGACGACCCGCTTGACGTCCTGGGCGCGCGAGCGCGTCGTCACGAGGAGGGCGTCCGGGGTGTCGACGACCACGACGTCGTCGACCCCCACCACCGCCACCCGGCGGCCCCCGGTCGCGACGACGACCCCGGAGGCGTCGACGGTGGTGACGTCGTCGGCCGACCCCAGCACCCGCAGGCTCGCGCCGCCCTCCACCGGTGGGAGCAGGGACGCGAGGCTCGCGAAGTCGCCGACGTCGTCCCACGCGAAGGAGGCCGGCACGACGACGACGTGACCGGCATCCGCCGCGGGCTCGGCCACGGCGTGGTCGATGGCGATCCTCGTCAGCCGGGGCCACACCTCGTCGAGGCGCTCGGGCTCGGCCGCGATGACGCGCACCCCGGCGGCGAGGTCGGGGTGCCAGCGCTCGAGGAGGTCGAGGAGCGTCGTGGCGCGCACGACGAACATCCCTGCGTTCCAGCGGTACTCCCCGGAGGCGAGGTAGCGGGTCGCCCGCTCGGCATCCGGCTTCTCGACGAACTCGACGGCCCGCAGCGCCGTGGGGAACCCGGGCAGGGGCTCGCCCGTGCGGATGTACCCGAAGCCGGTCGCGGGCGAGGTCGGCTCGATGCCGATCGTCACGAGGTGTCCCGCGCGGGCGACCTCGACGGCCTCGCGGATGACCGCCTCGAACGCCGTGGCATCGGGGATGACGTGGTCGGCCGCGAAGGAGCCGATGACCGCCTCGGGGTCGAGTCGCTCGACGATCGCCGCGGCGAGCCCGATCGCGGCCATCGAGTCACGCGGGGACGGCTCGGCGACGACCCGCCCGGCGGACGGGCCGGTGAGCTGCGCCCGCACGGCATCCGCGTGGGCATCCCCCGTCACGACGACGACCCGCTCGCCGGTGAGCGGGCCGAGCCGGTCGACGGTCGCCTGGAGCAGGGTGCGGCCGCTGCCGGTGAGGTCGAGGAGGAACTTCGGGTGGGCAGCGCGGCTCAGCGGCCACAGCCGGGTTCCGGCGCCACCGGCGGGGACGACGGCCCAGAAGCCGGGGATGCTCGCCATGGGACGCGAGGCTATCCCGTCGCCGGAGGTTGACCGGCCCGGGTGGGTCAGCCGCCGAGCGGGAAGCTGTCGATGACGCGCCAGACGCCGTCCTCGTCGTGGTGGTACAGCTCGACGGAGGTCACCGGGAAGCGGCAGCGGAAGTCGGCCAGGCCCTCGAAGGCCCGGTCGAGCGCGTCCTCTCCGAGGTGGTGCGCGACGGTGACGTGCGGGTGGTACGGGAAGTCGAGCACCCGCTCGACCGGACCGGAGCGCACCGCGCGCTCGAGCCCCTCGCACGGGCCGATGCCCCGTGAGACCTGGACGAAGACGACGGGCGAGATCGGCCGGAAGGTGCCGGTGCCCGACAGCACCATCTCGAACGGGTCGACGGTGGCCGTGACCCCCCGCAGGTGCTCGAGGAAGGACCCCATGACGTCGTCGGCGATCGCGGTCGGTGGCAGCAGGGTCACGTGCGGGGGGATGGCCGAGGCCATCGGGTCGCCGAAGTCCTCCCGGGCCTCCTGGAGGGTCGTGGACCAGGGCTCGGGAACGGTGACGGCGACGCCGTGGTGCGGCATGGGCAGGGACCCTACCGCGCGGCGGGGAGGAGGCCCACGGCATCCTTGACCCGCCTCAGCGTGGCCTCGGCGACGACCGCGGCGCGTGCCGCGCCGCTGGAGAGGACGCGGTCGAGCTCGGCCGGGTCGGCGAGCAGCTCGGCCATCCGCTGCTGGAACGGACCGACCGCCTCGACGACGACGTCGGCGACCTCGGCCTTGAGCGCGCCGTAGCCCTGGCCGGCGAAGCGGGACTCGAGCTCGGCGACCGGCGTGCCACTGAGCACCGAGTGCACGACGAGCAGGTTGGACACCCCGGGCTTGGTGTCGGGGTCGTGGCGGACCTCGGCCTCGGCGTCGGTGACCGCCGAGCGGATCTTCTTCGCGATCCGCGACGGCGGGTCGCTGAGCAGGACGATGCCCTTGTCCGACGAGAGCGACCCGCTCATCTTCGACGTCGGCTCCTGCAGGTCCATGATCTTCGCCGACTCCTTGAGGATGTACGGCTCGGGCACCGTGAGCAGCGGGCCGAAGCGGGTGTTGACCCGCTCGGCGAGGTCGCGGGTGATCTCGAGGTGCTGGCGCTGGTCCTCGCCGACGGGAACGAACGCCGCGTCGTACATGAGGATGTCGGCCGCCATGAGGATCGGGTAGGTGAACAGCCCGACGTTGGCGTTCATCCCCTTCGACGTCTTGTCCTTGAACTGGGTCATCCGGTTCATCTCGCCCATCGCCGTCTGGCAGGACAGCACCCAGGCGAGCTCGGGGTGGGGGTGGACGTGGCTCTGGAGGAAGACCGCCGACGCCTCCGGGTCGACCCCGGCGGCGATGAACTGCGCGGCGGTGACCTGGGTGCGCCGGCGCAGCACCGCGGGGTCGGTGGGCACGGTGAGCGCGTGGAGGTCCGCGACGAAGTAGTAGGCGTCGAACTCCTCCTGCAGGCCGACCCAGTTCACGAGGGCGCCGAGGTAGTTGCCGAGGTGGAGGGAGTCGCTCGTCGGCTGCATCCCGGACAGGATGCGCGGACGTGCGGACGCGGCCGGTGCGGGGGTGGGCATGCGGGTCATTGTGTCAGGGGGGCCGCGGCGCCCACCCGCCGGTCACAGGGCGTAGCGGACGCTCACCGGGGCGTGGTCGCTCCATCGCTGCGCGTACGCGGGGGCGCGCCCGACCTCGACGCTGACGGCCCGGGCGGCGAGGGGCGCGGAGGCGAGCTGGTAGTCGATGCGCCACCCGGCATCCGTGTCGAAGGCCTTGCCGCGCCACGACCACCACGTGTACGGCCCCGGCCCCGGGCCGTGCAGGTGGCGGTGGACGTCGACGAAGCCGTGGGTGGCGATCCACGTGTCGAGGTGCGCCTGCTCCTCGGGCAGGAAGCCGGACTTGCCGCGGTTGCCCTTCCAGTTCTTGAGGTCGTCGACCCGGTGGGCGACGTTGAGGTCGCCGGTGAGCACGGCGTGGCGGCCCTCCTCGGACCACCGGGCGAGCCGGGCGCCGACCGCGTCGAGGAAGCGCAGCTTCTCGTCCTGGCGGGGCGTGCCCGCCTCGCCGGTGTGGACGTACGCCGAGGCGACGGTGACGACGGCCTCCCCCACCGGGACGTCGGCCTCGACCCACCGCCCGGACCCGTCGAACTCCGCGACGCCCACCCCGGTGCGCACGGCCACCGGCTCGGTGCGCGAGAGCACCGCGACACCGGCACGGCCCTTCGCGCCGCACGGCGCGTGCGCGACGTGCCAGCCCTCGAAGGCGGTCCCGGCGAGCGCCGCCACGAGCTGGGCGTCGTCGGCGCGCACCTCCTGGAGGGTCACGACGTCCGGCGCGGCCGCCTCGAGCCAGGCGATCCCGCCCCGGCGCAGGGCCGCCCGGATGCCGTTGACGTTTGCGGTGACGAGGAGCACCGGGCCATTGTGCGAGGTGGTGGATGCCGTGCCTGCCCCGGGTGCCCGGCATCCGGTAGTGTTTGTCTTGACGTCAAGATAACCGCGACGACCGAGGAGCAACGACGCACCCATGGCAACGATCATCTACACGCTGACCGACGAGGCCCCGATGCTGGCCACGTACTCCTTCCTCCCGGTCGTGCAGGCCTTCGCGTCCTCCGCGGGCGTGGACGTCGAGACCCGCGACATCTCGCTCGCCGGGCGGATCCTCGCCGTCTTCCCCGAGTACCTCACCCCCGAGCAGCGCACCGGCGACGCCCTGACCGAGCTCGGGCAGCTCGCGACGACGCCCGAGGCGAACATCATCAAGCTGCCCAACGTCTCCGCGTCGATGCCCCAGCTCAAGGCGGCCGTCGCCGAGCTGCAGGGCCAGGGCTTCGCGGTGCCGGACTACCCGGACGACCCGCAGACCGACGCGGAGCGCGACGTGCGCGCCCGCTACGACAAGGTCAAGGGCAGTGCGGTCAACCCCGTGCTGCGCGAGGGCAACTCCGACCGGCGGGCCCCCGCCGCCGTCAAGAACTACGCGCGCAACCACCCGCACTCGATGGGCGCGTGGAGCAGCGGGAGCAGGACGAACGTCTCGACGATGGGGGCCGACGACTTCCGCTCCAACGAGCAGTCGGTCGTCCTGTCCGGCGACGACACCCTGGCGATCCGCCACGTGGCGGCCGACGGCACGACGACGACCCTCAGGGAGGGCCTGACGGTCCTCGAGGGCGAGGTCGTCGACGCGACGGTCATGCGCGCGGCGTCCCTCGACGCGTTCCTGCGCGAGCAGGTCGCCCGCGCCAAGGCCGAGGACGTGCTGTTCTCCGTCCACCTCAAGGCCACGATGATGAAGGTCAGCGACCCGATCATCTTCGGGCACGTCGTGCGCGCCTTCCTGCCCGACGTCTTCGAGCGCTTCGGCGCCGACCTCGAGGCCGCGGGGCTGTCCCCGAACAACGGGCTCGGCGGTATCCTCGACGGCCTGTCGGCCCTGCCCAACGGTGCCGAGATCAAGGCGGCGATCGACCGGGGCCTCGCCGACGGCCCGCGTCTGGCGATGGTGAACTCCGACAAGGGCATCACGAACCTGCACGTCCCGAGCGACGTCATCGTCGACGCGTCGATGCCGGCCATGATCCGCACGTCGGGCCACATGTGGGGGCCCGACGGCGAGGAGCACGACACCCTCGCGGTCATCCCCGACAGCTCGTACGCCGGTGTCTACCAAGCGGTCATCGAGGACTGTCGCGCCCACGGCGCCTTCGACCCCCGGACGATGGGCTCGGTGCCGAACGTCGGCCTCATGGCCCAGAAGGCCGAGGAGTACGGCAGCCACGACAAGACCTTCGAGATGACGGATGCCGGCCGCGTCGAGGTCGTCGACGCCGCCGGCGAGGTGCTCATGGCCCACGACGTCGAGGCCGGCGACATCTGGCGGGCCTGCCAGACCAAGGACGCCCCGATCCGCGACTGGGTCAAGCTCGCTGTCACCCGCGCCCGCGCCTCGCAGACACCCGCGGTGTTCTGGCTCGACGACAGCCGCGCCCACGACCGCAACCTCATCGCCAAGGTCGAGACCTACCTCGCCGACCACGACACCGAGGGGCTCGA
This sequence comes from Fodinibacter luteus, assembly GCF_039541575.1. NCBI lineage: Bacteria > Bacillati > Actinomycetota > Actinomycetes > Micrococcales > Intrasporangiaceae > Fodinibacter (ex Wang et al. 2009) > Fodinibacter luteus. The sequence continues at coordinate 121,217 of NZ_BAABGM010000002.1, forward strand.
CATCCGGGTGCTCTCCCCCGTCGAGGCGGCCAGGCTCTCGGTCGAGCGGATCCGACGCGGTGAGGACACCATCTCGGTCACCGGCAACGTGCTGCGCGACTACAACACCGACCTCTTCCCGATCCTCGAGCTCGGCACGAGCGCGAAGATGCTCTCGGTCGTGCCGCTCATGAACGGCGGTGGTCTCTTCGAGACCGGTGCCGGCGGGTCGGCGCCCAAGCACGTGCAGCAGCTCGTCCAGGAGAACTACCTGCGCTGGGACAGCCTCGGTGAGTTCCTCGCCCTCGCCGAGAGCTTCCGGCACGAGGCGACGAACGGCAACGCCCGCGCCGGTGTGCTCGGCGAGGCCCTCGACCGGGCCACCGAGCGCCTCCTCAACGAGAACAAGTCCCCGGCCCGTCGCGTCGGCCAGATCGACAACCGCGGCAGCCACTTCTGGCTCGCGCGGTACTGGGCCGAGGAGCTCGCGCAGCAGACCGACGACCCCGAGCTCGCCTCCCGCTTCACGTCGGTCTCCGAGCAGCTCGTCGCGCACGCCGAGACCATCGACACCGAGCTCATCGCGGTGCAGGGCTCCCCGGCCGACATCGGCGGCTACTACCGCCCCGACGGCGCCAAGGCGGCCGCGGTGATGCGCCCGTCGGCGACCTTCAACCGCATCCTCGCCACCCTGGGCTGACCGACTCGCTGCACATCACCCACGTCGCGCGTACCGGAAACGGCCGTTCCACGTGGGTGATGTGCACGAAGTGGGGCGGCGCGGATGCCGGGCGCACGGCATCCGCCCGCACCTCACCGCGGGTGGTCGGTCGCGGAGTGGTGGTGGTCGTGCTCGTCGGCGTCCGCCTCGGCCTTGGTGAGGTGGACCGTGCCGTGCGGGTGCTCGGCCGGGCCGTAGATCGAGTACAGCCGCAAGGGCCCCTCACCGGTGTTGACGACGTTGTGCCACGAGCCGGCCGGCACGAGGACGACGTCGTCGTCGGCGACGTCCCGGGTGAACGAGAGGTCCTCGCGGGTCGGCCCCATGTAGACCCGCCCGGAACCGCCCTCGATCCGCAGGAACTGGTCGATGTCGTGGTGCACCTCGAGGCCGATCTCCTCCTCGGGCTGCAGGCACATGAGCGTCAGCTGGAGGTGGCGCCCGGTCCACAGGGTCGTGCGGAAGGCGTCGTTGGCCAGCGTCCCGGCCTCGATGTCGGTGACGAACGGGTCGGGTCCGTGGTCGGACATGGCTCTCTCCTCGGGTCGGTCGGTCGGTCCGGTCCGGTCGGCTCGGTCCGGTCGGGCTCGGTCCGGTCGGGCTCGGTAGGGCTCGGTAGGGCTCGGGACCAACCTACCGAGGGGGGCGCGGGCCGGTCCGGCATCCGGCGCGCCACGTGCGTCCCGGCCCCGGGGCCGCCACACTGGCCGCATGACCACACCCACCATGGCCCAGCGCCTCGGCGCGGAGTTCCTCGGCACGTTCTGGCTCGTCTTCGGCGGGGCCGGCTCGGCGGTGTTCGCCGCAACGTTCATCGTCCCCAACGTCGTCGCCGGCCAGAGCGTGCAGCTGGGCATCGGCTTCCTCGGGGTGGCCCTCGCGTTCGGCCTCACCGTCATGACGATGGCCTACGCCGTCGGCCACATCTCGGGCGCCCACTTCAACCCCGCGGTGACCATCGGCGTCGCCGTCGCGAAGCGGTTCGACTGGCGGGACGTGCCGGCGTACGTCGGTGCCCAGGTCGCGGGCGGCCTCGTCGCCGGCCTCGCCATCTGGGGCATCGCGCGCGGTCGCGCCGGGTTCGAGGCGACCGGCAACATGGCGGCGAACGGCTACGGGGACAACTCGCCGGGCGGCTACGGCCTCGTCGCGGTGTTCGTCGCCGAGGTCCTGCTCACCGCGGTGTTCCTCTACGTCATCCTCGGGGCCACCGACTCGCGGGCCCCGCAAGGCTTCGCCCCGATCGCCATCGGCCTGGCCCTCACCCTCATCCACCTCGTCTCCATCCCGATCTCGAACACGTCGGTCAACCCGGCCCGCTCCACCGGCGTCGCCTTCTTCAACGGCGACGGTGCCCCGGCGCAGCTGTGGGTGTTCTGGCTCGCGCCGATCATCGGTGCGGCCATCGCCGGTGCGACGTTCCACCTCATCACCGGGCTGGACCGCCGCGACCGCGACATCTCCGGCGAGATCGAGCCCGAGGACGTCCCCGTGCCCGACCACGTGGACCCCGACGCCCCGCGCTGACCCACCACCCCCTTGCGTCCGGCAGGTCGGGGGCTGGGGCCCCCAGGTTGCCGGACGCAACGGAGGCTGCAAGGGGACGTCCGGCAGGTCGGGGGCTGGGGCCCCCAGGTTGCCGGACGTCACGGGGCGTGCTCGGCGGCGTAGTGCCGGAAGAGCAGGTAGGCCGCGAGCGCGCACAGGACGTGCCACAGGCCGTGCTGCTGGAGCAGGGACTCGGGCCGGCACCACGGGTGGTCGCGCTGACCGGTCGTCCAGATCGCGAAGGCCACGGCCAGGGTCGCGACCGACGCAAGCCCGAACCACACGTCCTGGCGCGGTGAGCGCCGCCGGATGAGCGCCACCTCGAGGGCGACCGCGCCCCCGACCTGCACCGCGAACGCGGCGTTGCCGGCGTGGCCTACGGGCGGGACGCTGCCCCCCCGAAGGTGCACGGCCATCCCCACGACGACGGCGACGAGGAAGACGACCGCCATGAAGGCCGGCCCGCGCCGCACGAAGCGCATGAGGGCGTAGCCGAGGGCGAACCCGGACACCGCGAACATGCTCAGCAGGTCGAGGTGCCCGCCGAGGTCGGTCTGGGTGGCGTGCATCGCCATGCTGCCCGGGCCGAGGAGGACGACGAGCACCGCGTATGCCGTGGCGAGACCCGGGTGGGCGCCCATGGTGAGCCCGAGGCGGACCCGGTCCGCGGCATACCAGGCGACAGCCAGCCCGGCGACGACGAAGGCGAGGTTGCTCCACGTGTTGACCGGTTGGCGGACCCAGCCCGGTCGCGCGGCCTCGCAGAAGCCGTCCCCGCGACCGACGTCGGGCCCGAGCCAGCCCCACCTGGCTGCGGCCAGGACGAGGGCGAGCGAGACGACGGCCGTCGTGGCGGCGGCGACCAGCGGGCGCAGGTCGCGCCGCTGCGACGCGTCGGGCGCGGCCGGCGGGCGCACGTCCCTGCCGTCCGGCGCTGCACTCGTCACGTCGGCCACCTCACCACAGGAGCCGGTGCTGCGCCACGGCCGGGCGCTGATAGCGTCGAGAGCGACACTTTCCGCGCGTACGAAGGGGTACCACCGTGAGCACCACGCCCGTCAAGGTCGCCGTCACCGGCGCCGCCGGCCAGATCGGCTACAGCCTGCTGTTCCGCATCGCGAGCGGTGCGCTGTTCGGCCCGGACACCCCGGTCGAGCTCCGGCTCCTCGAGATCACCCCGGCGCTCAAGGCGCTCGAGGGAGTCGTCATGGAGCTCGACGACTGCGCGTTCCCGACGTTGGCAGGTGTGCAGATCGGCGACGACGCGACGAAGGTCTTCGACGGCGTCAACCACGCCCTCCTCGTCGGCGCCCGCCCGCGCGGCCCGGGCATGGAGCGCGGCGATCTGCTCGAGGCGAACGGTGGCATCTTCGCCCCGCAGGGCAAGGCCCTCAACGAGGTCGCGGCCGACGACATCCGGGTCACGGTGACCGGCAACCCGGCCAACACGAACGCCCTCATCGCGATGAGCAACGCCCCCGACATCCCGACCGAGCGCTTCTCGGCGCTGACCCGCCTCGACCACAACCGCGCGATCTCGCAGCTGGCCGCGAAGCTCGGCGTGCCGGTGACCGAGATCCGCAGGATGACGATCTGGGGCAACCACTCGGCCACGCAGTACCCCGACCTGTTCCACGCCGAGGTCGGTGGCCGCAACGCCGCCGAGGCCGTCGGCGACCAGGACTGGCTGGCCAACACCTTCATCCCGACCGTCGCCAAGCGCGGCGCGGCGATCATCGAGGCACGTGGGGCATCGTCCGCGGCATCCGCCGCCTCCGCGACGATCGACCACGCCCGCACGTGGACCCAGGGCACCCCCGAGGGTGACTGGGTGTCGATGGCGGTGCGCTCCGACGGCTCCTACGGGGTCCAGGAGGGGATCATCTCCTCGTTCCCCGTCACCGTGGCCGACGGGCAGTGGTCGATCGTGCAGGGCCTGGAGATCGACGACTTCTCGCGGGCGAAGATCGACGCGTCGGTCGCCGAGCTCGTCGAGGAGCGCGACGCGGTCCAGGGCCTCGGCCTCATCTGAGTCGGTCCCCACATCGCAACCGGATGCCGTCCGCCCCACGAGGGCGGGCGGCATCCGGTCGTCTGCCCCACGAGGGCGGGCGGCATGCGGTCGTCTGCTCCGTCGCCACGGCGGCGGGCTCCTACCCGAACTCACCCCTCCAGAACTGCTTTCAGCGTGAAAGGAACTCCTCCCGCGGTGAAAGCAGTCCCGGTGCAGGTGGTGCGAGCCGCCGGTCGTCGGGCCGGTCGACCCGGGCGAGCGGTCAGGGCGAGCGGTCAGGGAGACATCGCGAGGAACAGGAACGCCGCGAAGAGGGTGAGGTGCACGCTCGCCTGAAGACGGGTCGCCCGGCCGGGCACGACCGTGAGCACGGCCACGACGACGGTGATCGCGAGCAGCACGATCTGCGTCGCGCCGAGGCCGAGCTTGAGCGGCGTCGGGATCCAGATCGAGGCGACCGCGAGCGTCGGGATGGTCAGGCCGATCGAGGCCATCGCCGAGCCCATGGCGAGGTTGAGCGAGGTCTGGACGCGGTCGCGTCGCGCGGCGTTCGCGGCGGCGATCGTCTCCGGGAGGAGCACGAGCAGGGCGATGACGACTCCGACGAACGACACCGGCAGCCCCGCCGCGACGACGCCCTCCTCGATCGCCGGCGACTCCACCTTGGCCAGCCCGACGACGGCGACGAGCGACAGGAGGAGGAAGACGAGCGAGACGTACGCCTCGCGGGTCGTCGGCGGGTCGGCGTGCTCGTCCTCGGTGAGCGGGGCCCCCTTGCGCGAGACCGGGAGGAAGAAGTCGCGGTGCCGCACCGTCTGGGTGACGACGAAGGCCGCGTAGAGCGACAGCGAGGCGACCGCGGCGAAGGCGAGCTGGCCCGCGGTGAACTCCGGGCCGGGCTCACCCAGGGTCACGGTGGGGAGCACGAGGCACACGGTGGCGAGCGTCGCGACGGTCGCCAGCGCACCGCCGGTGCCCTCGGCGTTGAACCGCACGGTGCCGAAGCGGCGCGAACCGATGAGCAGGGAGATGCCGAGGATGCCGTTGACGGTGATCATGACCGCGGCGAACACCGTCTCACGCGCCAGGGTCGCCGCCTTCTCGCCGCCGGAGAGCATGAGGGTCACGATGAGCGAGACCTCGATGACCGTGACCGCGACGGCGAGGACGAGGGAGCCGAACGGCTCGCCGACCCGGTGGGCGACGACCTCGGCATGGTGCACGGCCGCGAGCACCGCCCCGGCCAGGAGGAACGCGACGACGACCACGACGACGATCCCGATGTCCCGCCCCCACGTCGCGGCGAGGGCGACGAGGGAGACGACCGGGATGACCCGCCACGCCAGCGTCGTGCGCGGACCCGCGGCGACCGCCGTCACCGCGGACCGCTCGCGGCGGCGGCGCCGGCGGTGGCCCGGGCGTCCGCCCCGGCGAGGGCGCGCTCGGCGGCGTCGACGACGTTGCTGAGCAGCATGGCGCGCGTCATCGGCCCGACCCCGCCGGGGTTCGGGCTGACGTACCCGGCCACGTCCCAGACACCGGGGTGCACGTCGCCCGCCACCCGGGAGCGCCCGGACTCCTCGTCGAGGACCCGCGACACACCGACGTCGAGGACCGCCGCCCCGGGCCGGACCATCTCGGCGGTGACGATGCCGGGTACGCCCGCCGCGGCGACGACGATGTCCGCCTGCCGCACCTCGGCGGCAAGGTCCCGGGTTCCGGTGTGGCACAGGGTGACCGTCGCATTCTCGGACTTTCGCGTCAGGATGAGCCCGAGGGGGCGGCCGACGGTGATGCCGCGGCCGACGACGACGACCTTCGCGCCCGCGATCGGCACGTCGTAGCGGCGGAGCAGCTCGATGCAGCCGACCGGCGTGCACGGCAGGGGTGCCTTCTCGCCGAGCACGAGCCAGCCGAGGTTCGTCGGGTGCAGCCCGTCGACGTCCTTGGCCGGGTCGACCGCCGAGAGGATGGCGTTCTCGTCGAGGCCGGTGGGCTGCTGGACGATGAAGCCGGTGCACTCGGGGTCGTCGTTGAGCTCGCGGACGACCGCGAGCACCTCGCCCTGGGACGTGCCCGCGGGCAGGTCGCGGCGCAGGCTGCGGATGCCGATCTCGGCGCAGTCGCGGTGCTTGGCCCCGACGTACCACTGGCTGCCCGGGTCGTCACCGACGAGCACCGTGCCCAGGCCCGGCACGACCCCGCGTGCTGCGAGGGCTGCCACGCGAGCGCGGAGCTCGTCCTTGATCGTGCCGAGGATCGCCTTGCCGTCCAGCGTGGTCGCAGCCATACGGCGATCCTTTCACGGCCGGTGTGCGACGGCACCGGGCCGACGACACGCAGGGTCTACAGTGACCGGATGGTCGATGGTGCCGGGGATCGGTCGCCTGGCGCACGGACCGCGCCACCGACCGGGGACGCGCCAGCCACCCTGGGAACCGCCCTTCGCCCCGCCCTTCGCCCCCAGGACCTGCCCCGGGACCCCACCGAGCGCGCGGCCCTGCTCGCGCAGGTCGTCGAGCAGCAGTCCCTGCTCCTGCGGCGCGAGGACGAGGTGCACCGGGTGCTCGTGCGGATCGTGCTCGCGGGGGGCTCGGTGCGTGACCTGTGCCAGGCCGTCGCCGGGTTCTTCGGGGGCGCGGCCCTCGTGACGACGACCGACGGGCGGGTGCTGTCGATCGCCGGCGACGAGTCGGAGGTCGAGCGCGTCAGCGCGCTGGACTGCTTCGACCGCACGGGGCGCCTCGTCGTCGAGGACGAGCCCGTCGGCGCCCGCGCCCCCGGCACGCCCGGCAGCACGCGGGCGTTCGTCCGGATCGTCGCCGGGTCCGCGGACCACGGCCTGCTCGGGGCCTTCTCGCCGGAGCGGCCGCTCACCCCCGCCGACGTGCACCTGCTCGAGCGGGCAGCAACGGTCGCGGCGCTCGCCATCACCAAGGAGCAGGCGGTGGCGGCGGTCGAGGGGAAGTACCGCGCCGAGTTCCTGCGCGACGCCCTCGCCGGACGCGCCGGTGAGGGGGCCGACGCCGTCGCGCACGCGGCATCCCTGGGGTGGGACATCGCTCGTCCGATGGTCGTCGTCGTCGCCGAGACCGACGAGAACGACGAGGAGACGACCCGGTCCCCCGACGAGGTGCGCTCGCTGCAGGAGCGGTTCGTCCGGGCGTGGGTGCAGGCCGTGCGCGCCCGCGACCCGAGCGTCCCCGTCGCCGGTTTCAGCCAGGAGGTCGTCGCGCTGCTGCCCACGGGGCCGGAGCCGGGCACCGATGCCCTCCTGCGCACGGTCGGCGACATCGCCAAGGTCGTCCGCGGGGACGGCGGCGGGGGACGGCGCACCTTCTCCACGGGTGTCTCCCGGACCGTCAGCTCGGTGGCCGAGCTGCCCGCGGCCTACGACGAGGCGCTCACCGCCGTGCACGTCGGCCGGCAGATGCACGGGGAGTCCGCGCTCGCCCACTTCGACGGGCTGGGGATCTACCGGCTGCTCGCCCTCGTGCCCGACGGCGCCGACCTGCGGCGGTTCGTCGAGGAGTCCCTCGGTGAGCTCGCGACGGACGACTCCCCGGAGAACGCCGACCTGCGCCGGACCCTGTCGGTGCTCATCGACACCAACCTCAACGTCGCCGAGACCGCGCGCCGGCTGTTCTTCCACTACAACACGCTGCGCTACCGCGTCGCGAAGCTCGAGCGGATGCTCGGCCCGTTCACCTCCGACCCGCAGCTGCGCCTCACGCTCGCCCTCGCGCTGCGGATCCACGAGATGCGCGGCCTCTGACCGGGAGGGCCCGGGGACGGCACGGTCCTGCTCGTGGTCGGCGCGCTGGGCGAGGACCACGAGCAGGACCGTCGTCCGGGGTGGTCAGGCCTCCAGGTCCACGATCGCGATGACCGGCCCGCCGCCGGAGGGGCCCTGGTGCACCGCCGCGACCGACACGAAGTTCATCGGGTCGCCGGTGACGGCGCCCACGACCCCGCCCACGGCGGCCTTGATCTGGCGGTGCCAGGCGACGTCGGAGTCGTCGAGCATGATGTTGCGGCGGCCGCGCACGCGTCCGCTCGGGTCCGCCTCGCACTTGAGGAACAGGTTGACCAGACGGCCCTTGATGTGGCGCGGGTGGATGCAGTCGGCCGGCATGTCGTCGAGCCCGGCGTTGCGGATGGCCTCCCAGACCCCGTCCATGTCGAGGGCGTCCTTCATGATGCTGTGCCCGGCCCGGAACCGGCCCCCGATCCCGCGCGTGTTCCCGACGACGACGATCTGTGCCTGGTCGAGCTCGACGCCCGAGGAGCACGACGCGACGGAGGAGAACAGGGACAGGTCACGGAAGATCTGGTCCGCTGTCGGCATCTCGATCTCGCCGAGCGCCACCGCCACACCGAGAGCGGTCGTGGCGTTGGAGACGTCCATCGACTCCAGCGTGTTGTGGGTGTAGACGGTCTCCCCACGCGACTCGGCGTCGTTGATGGTGTCCTGCACGAGCAGTGGTGTCTTGGTCTGCACGTAGTGCACGTCGGCAGGGTCGGTGATGCCGGCCCGCTCCATCGCGACGCGCACGCCCGCCGCCACCTTCTCGACCATCGCCGGCCGCCCGATGTCCTCCGGAAGGAGCACCTCGCTCATCGCGTAGCCCACGGTGACCCGTGGCTCGTCGGTCGGTTCGTACCTGCCCTCGGGGGCGTAGGCGAAGATCGTCGCGTGTGGGCTGATGACACCGTCGGTGCCGCCGGACCACACGAGCGGGACCTGCGCGACCTCCTCCTTGCTGCGTGTCCCCTTCTCCTCGAGCACGCTGCGGTAGGCGGTCGTGGCAATGATCCGGGTGTAGTCGTTCACCCCACCGTTGCCCTCGGTCTTGCCGACGACGGCGATGACGTCGTCGGCCGAGAACACTCCCTCGTCGATGAGCGCGGTGAGCCCTGCGGCGTCGCTGACGCTCTCGATCGGGACCTTTCGTACTTCGATGGGACGTGGCATTCGCGTCCTACCTTCCATGAGTCGGTGGATCAGGGGGCGAGGTCTCTACAGGTTGGGGTCGGTGGGGGTCGGTTTCGGGTAGTCCTCCGAGGTGATCTTCCCGGGCACGGTGCCCGGGCTGAAGGGGACGCCCCGGTTCACGCCGTACTTCGCGACGTAGAACATGACCTGGTAGATGATGATCGTCGCGAACGACCCGATCGCGATGCCGTTGAAGGAGACGTCGCCGCTCGCCGAGGTCCACGTCGCGTTGGCCGCACCGAGGATGAGGCCGATGGCGGCGGGGAAGAGGTTGATCGGGTTCTTGAAGTCGACCCGGGCCTCCACCCAGATCCGTCCGCCCAGCACCGCGATGAGGCCGTAGAGGATGATCGTCGCGCCGCCGAGGACGCCGATCGGGATGCTGACGATGAGGGCGCCGAACTTAGGCACCATGCCCAGGGCGATCGCGGTGAGACCCGCGACGACGTAGGCCGCGGTCGAGTAGACGCGGGTCGCCGCCATGACACCGATGTTCTCGGCGTACGTCGTCGTACCGGAACCACCTCCGAGGCCGGCGACCATCGTCGCGGCACCGTCACCCATGTAGGCCCGGCCCAGGGACCGGTCCAGGTTGCGGTCGGTCATCGAGGCGACGGCCTTGATGTGGCCGGTGTTCTCGGCGATGAGCACGACGACGACGGGGACGATGAGGGCGATGGCGTTCCAGCTGAAGCTCGGGGCGGTGAAGTCGGGGAGGCCGATCCAGTCGGCGGCGGCCAGGTTCGAGTCCAGCTCGCTGAGCTGGCCCTGCGGGAAGGCGACGAGGTAGCCGATGACGACGCCGATGAGGATCGAGATGCGACCCCAGAACCCTCGGAAGAGCACGGTGGCGAGGACGATGGCGGTGAGGGTGATCGTCGCGGTCCACGGCTGCTGCTGGTAGTTCTCCCAGGCGACCGGTGCGAGGTTGAGGCCGATGAGCGCCACGATGGCGCCGGTGACCGCCGGGGGCATGAGCTTGTTGATCCACCCGGCACCGAACCGGTCGACGAGGACGCCGATGAGGAAGAGCACGAGGCCGGCGGCGATGATGCCGGACAGCGCCTCGGCCATGCCGCCGCCCGCGGTCGCGGCGATGACCGGGGAGATGAAGGCGAAGCTCGAGCCGGTGTAGCTCGGCAGCCCGAGCCGCTGCCCGTGGCCGACGGTCATCAGGATGAAGATCAGGGTCCCGACACCGGAGAAGAAGATCGTCGCGGTGGGCGGGAAGCCGGTGAGCACCGGCACGAGGAACGTCGCGCCGAACATCGCGATGACGTGCTGCATGCCGATGCCGATCGTCATCGGCCAGGCGAGGCGCTCCTCCGGCGCCACCACGTCATCGGGGGCGACTCGCTTGCCGTCCCCGTGCACGGTCCACGTCCTGAGTTTTGGCATGGTGTCGCTCACTTCCTACCGGGCGTCGTCGACCGGTGTGTTGACAGGGTGTCGCGCGTCCGTCACCGCAGGACGGGCTGCGCTTGTCGAAGGGGTGGGGTTCTCTCCTCCACCGCCAGGTTGCCGCCGGGGAGGTCGGAGCGGCAGGAGCCGACGGGGGTCTCGGTGATCCAGTTGTCGATCGGCTCATGGCTCTGCAGCGCCCGCCACACGTCCTCGTGACGGATGGGCATGTGCATGAGCTCGGCACCGGTGGCGTGCTGGATCGCGTTGCCGATGGCCGGGGCGACCGAGATCATCGGGTGCTCCCCCACCCCTCGGGCGCCGAACGGGCCGTCGATCTGGGCGGTCTGCACCGCCGCGCTCTCGATCCGTGCAGGGATGTCCCGCGAGGTCGGGATCTTGTTGTCCGTGAACGACGGGTTGAGCAGGCGGCCCTGCTGGTCGTAGATGTACCCCTCGCAGAGCGCCGTCCCCAGCCCCTGCACCATGCCGCCGATGCACTGGCCCCGCACGAGGCCCGGGTTCACGACCCGCCCGACGTCGTACGCCGAGGAGATGGCCAGCACGTCGAACTCCCCGGTGTCGGGGTCGACGTCGACGACGACACCGTGCGCGCCGTACGTCCAGTCGAGGGCCGGCAGCCCCTGACCCGTCTCCTTGTCCAGGTGGGTCAGCCCCTGCGCGATGTAGCGGCCGACGCCCACGAGGGGGCCGCCGATCCCGTTGCCGTTGGGGAAGGCGTAGCCGATGGACAGCTCGGGCCACGTGACCCCGTGGTCGCGGTGGTGCCTGACGAAGACCCCGTCGGCGTCGTGGTCCAGGTCGGCCGGGTTCGCCCTGAGCACCTGCGCCGCCGTGGCGTACCCCTGCTCCAGCAGGTTGTCGCACGCGAGGATGGTGGCGTTGCCGGAGAGCAGGAGCCCCTTGGAGGCCACGGTCTGCCAGTCGTAGGGGTCCTTGTCGGTGTCCCGTTCGACGGCCACCCTGACCCGGTGCAACGGGAAGCGCAGCCGCTCGGCGGCGATCTGGGCGAGCGCGGTGTTGCAGCCCTGCCCGATCTCGGTGAGCGCGATGTTCAGGACGACCGAACCGTCGGAGTTCATCTTGACCACCGCGGCCGTCGCGGTGAACGACGGCATGGCCGGCGCCTTGTGCAACGTGGCGACGCCCTTGCCGATCCGACGGCCGGTGCGCCGCTCGTGCTCGGCCTCCTCGGGGGTGAGCCGGCCGTAGTCGATCGACGTCGCGGCGGCCTCGAGGCAGGCCAGGGGGTCCCCGGTGTCCGCGGTGATGACCTCACCGGTCATCGTGACCGAACCCGGCTTGAGCAGGTTCCTCCTGCGGAACTCCAGGGAGTCCATCCCGATGGCCTGCGCCACGAGCTCCATGTGCCGCTCGAGCCCCCAGAAGAACTCCACGTGGCCGAAGCCGCGATAGGCGGTCCCGTAGGGCTTGTTCGTGTAGATCGTGTAGGCGTCGACGGTCGCGTTCGGCAGCTCGTAGGGTCCGCTGGCGGAGAACCCGGACGCGCGGGTCACGTTGACGGCGTAGTCGGCGTAGGCCCCGGCATCCCAGAACATCGTCATCTGCTGGGCGGTGATGGTGCCGTCGGAGCGGACGCCCGTCTTGATCCGGTACGTCAGTGCGCTGCGGCACGGGAGCAGGCTGAACTCCTCCTCACGGGTCGCCTGGAGCCGCACCGGGCGGCCACCGGCCTTGCGGGACAGGCAGGCCACGAGGGGCTCGAGGTGGATACCGGCCTTGCCGCCGAAGCCACCGCCGACGTGCGGAACGATGACCCGGACCTGGTTCAGCGGCAGCCGCATCGCGGTGCAGAAGAGGTTGCGGACGGTGAAGGGTGACTGGGCGCTCGACCAGATCGTCACCTGGTCGCCGGCCTTCCACTGCACGATCGCGACGTGCGTCTCGAGCGGGACGTGCTGGACCGAGGGGTTGGTGTACTCGCGCTCGATGACCCACTCCGCCTCGGCGAACCCCTGCTCGACGTCACCCTTGCGGATCTTCTGCACGTGGGCGACGTTCGTGCCCGGCTGGGGGCTGAAGGCCGCCTCGACGTAGCTGTAGCTGCCGAGCTCCGGGTGCACGAGCGGGGCGTCCGGCTCGAAGGCCACCATCGGGTCGAGCACCGGTGTCAGCACCTCGTACTCGACCTCGATGAGCTCGACGGCCTCGGCGGCGATCTCGACGCTCTCGGCCGCCACGGCCGCGACCGCCTCACCGAAGTGGCGCACGACGTCCTTGGCGAGGATGTCCTTGTCGACGATGTATAGGCCGATCTTGTAGTCGAGCTCGTGGCCGGTGAGCACGGCGTGGACACCGGGAAGCGCCTCGGCCCGACGGGTGTCGATGCCCAGGATCCGAGCGCGGGCGTGCGGGCTCTGCTTGACCTTCGCATGGAGCATCCCCGGCAGCTGCAGGTCCCCGGTGTAGAGCGCGTCGCCGGTCAGCTTCTCGGTCGTCTCCACCCGTGGGTGGTCGACGCCGACGGTGGGTGGGACCGGCGCACCGGGGCCGGGAGCCTCGCTCTTCTCCGGCGGCAGGACGCTCGTGTCGTCAGACATACCTCAGTGCTCCCTTCGAGGAGTCGTCGAGCTGACCCGATGCGTCGAGGACGGCCTCGATGATCTGCTCGTAGCCGGTGCACCGGCAGAAGTTGCCCTCGATGCCCTCCTTGATCTCCTCCACCGAGGGCTTCGGGTTGCGTCGCAGCAGGTCGCGCACCGTCATGACCATGCCCCCGGTGCAGAAGCCGCACTGCACCGCGTGGTGGCGCGCGAAGGCGGCCTGGATCTCGGAGAGCCGTCCGTGCTCCGCCTCGCCCTCGATCGTGCGGATGCTCCCCCCGTCCACCTCCACCGCGAGGGCCAGGCAGGAGTTGACGGTCCTGCCGTTGAGCTCGACGGTGCACGCGCCGCACTCGCCGGCCCCGCACCCCTCCTTCGAGCCGGTCATGCCGAGCCCGTCGCGCAGGAAGCGCAGGAGGGTCCAGTGCTCCTCGACGTCCCGTTCGAACGCGTGCCCGTTGACCGTCACCGATATGCGCATCACGCCACCTCTCGCAGTGCCCGCCGGACGTACACGCCGACCATGTGGGTCCGGTACTCCTTGCTGCAGCGCACGTCGCTGATGGGGCTGATCACCGCGTGCGCGGCAGCCACGACGTCGTCGGCGGGGTCTCGTGCGGACAGCCCCTCCACGAGGAGCGGGGTCGCCGCGCAGGAGCTGATGCCGAGCCGCAACGCGCCGTCCTTGGCCATCGCCGCCACACCGACGATGCCGAGGTCGTGGCCCTTGATGCGCTTCAGCTTGCGGTAGGAGCCACGGGCGTTCGCGGTCTCGGGCGGGACGACGATGCGCTCGATCAGCTCGCCGGGCGCCAGCACGGTGCGCTTGGCACCGGTGAAGAACTCGGTGACCGGGATCTCCCGGGTGGCGTCGAGCGACGACACGACGACCGTGGCCCCCAGGCACAGCAGCGCGGGCGACATGTCCGCGCAGGGTGAGGCGTTGGCGACGTTGCCGATGACGGTCGCGCGGTTGCGGATCTGGTGGGAGGCCAGGTCCTTGGCACAGGCCACGAGGAGCGGGTAGGCCTCCTGCACCGTCGAGCTCGACAGCACGTCGTTGATGGTCACCGCCGGACCGATGACGAGCCCCTCCTCGGCGCTCCAGGCCAGGTCCGCGTACCCGTCGACCCGCTTGACGTCGACCACCATCGCCGGGCGGGCCAGTCCGCTGCGCACGTCCCCCAGCAGGTCCGTGCCGCCGGCCAGGACCCGCGCCCCGGGACCGTGATCGGCCAGGAGCGAGAGCAGCTGCTCCCGCCGGGTGGGAGCTGCGTAGCTGAACCTGGCCGCCATGACGCCTCCTCGCGAGTGGCGCAGCCGTGCGGCCGCACCGGGCCCCGGGATGGCTCCCGCGCACCTTCGCGCGGTGCCGTCGTGCCGACCCTAGCGCTGCTCCCCCCTGCCGTGGGAGACCCAGGGCGCTTCCCCGCGCCCGACGTGTCCGGTCTCACTCCTGCCGGTCGGCCGTGTCGGTGAGCCCTGGTCGGTCGGACGGTGCCGGTCGGCCTGTCTCGTCGGGCCCCCGACCGATACGGTGGCGTCGTGGCCCTTCCGCAGCCGTGCCCGCAGGAGCGCGTGGCCGGCGCCGCCTCCGCCTCGGTGTGCAGCACGGTCTCCGGGCCGTCCCGTCCGGCGACCGTGCTGCACGCCGGCCACGACGCGGTGTACCTCGACCTCGACGGCGCGTGTCTCGGGGTGGTGTCCTCCCGCGGGGTGCACGTGCCGTGCGGGGTCCGCACGCGGCGTCCACGGCTGCCCCTCCTCCGGCCCGGCGACGGTGCCACCGTGGGGGAGGGCTCGATCAGGCTGCCGGGGCTCGAGGTGGAGGTCACCGAGATCGTCGACACCACCGTCGGGGTGCTCGGCCCGGATGCCGTCGGTCGCGCGGCCCACCTGCTGCGGGAGGCCGTCGGCGACCGGCTGGCCGGGGCGCTCGCCGAGCTCCCCGAGGAACCGATGCGGCGCCTGGCCGAGTGCGACGCCTCCGCCGTGGCGGGCCTCCTGGGGTTCGGCAGCGGGCTCACCCCGCTCGGCGACGACGTGCTGGCCGGCTGGCTCGCCGTGGGAGCCGCGACCCGGCATCCCGCGCTGGCGTCGATCCGGACCGCTGTCGGGCTCTCCGCGCGACAGCGGACGACGACGCTCTCGGCGACCCTGCTGGCGTGCGCGGCCCGCGGTGAGGGCGTCCCGCAGTTCCGCCGCCTCCTCGAGGGCCTGGCGGTGGGGGACGCGGACCTGGTCGAGCAGTCGGCGGACGACGTGCTCGACATCGGCGACACCTCGGGGTCGGGGCTCGTTCTCGGCGCCCTGACCGCCCTGGACACGCTGGACGCACTGACCGCCCTGGAAGCACTGGACGTCCCGGACGTCCTCGACGCCCTCGAACCACCCCCACCCCCACCCTCACCCTCACGGCAAGGAGCCTCCCGATGAGTCCCAGCGACGGGTTCACGCACGTGGAGCTGCGCAGCGCCTACGCCGACTCGGTCACCCTGCTGCAGGTCAGCAGGGACGTCGCGACCGCACCGGGAGTCATCGCCGCGCAGGTGGCGATGGGCACCCCGCTCAACGTGGACGTCCTCTCGGGCATGGGGTTCGACGTCCCCGCCTGCACCCCCAACGACCTGGTCGTGGCGCTTCGGCTGGCCTCGGAGGAGGCGCTGGCGGGAGCGCTCGCCGCCGTGGCCGACGCCCTCGTCGTCACCGCCCGCCGGGACGACGGTGCCGCCCGCACCGTGCAGCCCCGCACCACCGCCAGCGCCGTCCGGCGGTCCGGGGCCGCTCTGGCCCTCGTGTCGGTGCCCGGTGAGCACGCCGCCGTCGAGGCGGTGGACGCGCTGGACGCGGGCGCGGACGTCATGATCTTCAGCGACAACGTGCCCCTCGACCAGGAGATCGGCCTCAAGCGGCTCGCCGCCGAGCGCGGGCTGCTCGTCATGGGTCCCGACTGCGGGACCGCGGTCGTGGGAGGGGTCGGCCTCGGCTTCGCGAACGTCGCACCCGCCGGAGAGGTCGGCATCGTCGCCGCGTCGGGCACGGGGTGCCAGCAGCTCATCTGCCTGCTCGCCGCGGCGGGGGTCGGGGTGGGCGCGGCGCTCGGCGTGGGCGGGCGCGACCTCTCGCCCGGGGTCGGCGGGCTCTCGACGATGGAGGCGCTCCGCCGCCTCGACGCCGACCCGTCGGTGCGCCGTATCGTGCTCGTCTCGAAGCCGCCCGCACCCGAGGTGGCGGAGGCGGTCCGGACCTACGCCGACACGCTGTCCACGCCCGTCGACCTCGCCCTGCTCGGCCCCGGCCGCCCCGACCTGACGACGGCGACCGAGGCGCTCCTGCGCTCGCTCGGGCGGCCCGTGCCGGAGTGGCCGGTGTGGGGCGCACGGCAGTGGCACCCGGGGCCCGGACACCTCCGCGGGCTCTTCGTCGGCGGCACCCTGTGCGACGAGGCGATGCTCGTCGCCGGTGAACGCCTCGGCCCGATCCGCAGCAACATCCCGCTGGCCCCGGAGCTCGCGCTCGACGAGTCGCTCACGGCGGATGCCCACCTCATGGTCGACTTCGGTGACGACGCCCTCACCCGTGGCCGGGCCCACCCGATGATCGACCCGGGGCTGCGGCTGGAGCACCTGGCCCGGGCGGCCGCCGACCCGGCCACCGCGGTGCTCCTCCTCGACGTCGTGCTCGGGCACGGTGCGGAGGCCGACCCCGCGGCCCTCCTCGCCCCGGCGGTCGCCGCGGCCATCGCCACGGCCCGCGACGCCGGTCGGGAGCTGCCGGTCGTCGTCGCGTGCGTCGGCACCGAGGACGACCCGCAGGGGCTCACCCGGCAGGCGCTCGCCCTCGCCGACGCGGGCGCCGAAGTGCACCTGTCCAACGCCCACGCGGCCACCCGGGCCGCCTCGTTGACCACCGGAGCCAGCTCATGACCGTCGTGAACCCCGCCCCGTCGGAGGCCCTCGCTGGGCTGGTGTCCACCGGCGCAGACCACTTCGCGACGGCGGTCGAGGCGCAGGGCGTCCCGGTCGAGCGGGTCGAGTGGCAGCCACCCATGGCCGGCACCGCGGACGACCTCGCCGTGCTCGCGACCGACCCGCTGAGGCGTGCGGCGAACGCCCGCGCGGTCGAGGCGGTGCTGTCGAGCCAGGCGTCGCTCGTGGACGTCGCCCCGGCCTCGGAGGTGCTGGGGCTCGAGCCCGGACAGTTCCTCCACGCCGGCCCGCCGATCGCCTGGAACCGCACCTCGGGGCCGCTGCGTGGGGCGCTCATGGGCGCCGCGGCCTTCGAGGGGCTCGTCGATGCGCCCGAGGATGCCGTGGCGCTCTTCGAGGGCGGCCGGTTCGCCCTCGAGCCGTGCCACCACCGGCGCACCGTCGGCCCGATGGCCGGCGTGGTCTCCCCCTCGATGTGGATGTTCGTCCTCGAGGACCCGGCCACGGGGCGGCGGACCTTCTGCTCGCTCAACGAGGGGCTGGGCAAGGTGCTGCGGTTCGGCGCCCACGCGCCGGAGGTCCTCGAGCGGCTGCGGTGGATGTCCGCCGTGCTCGGGCCGCTGCTGCGCGACACGGTGCGTGCCGGTGACCCGGTCGACGTCACCGGCATCCTCACCCAGATGCTCCAGATGGGCGACGAGGCGCACAACCGCAACCGCTCCGGCACGCTCATGCTGCTCCGGGACCTCGCGCCGGGGCTCGCCTCCTCCGGCCACGACCCGGCCGACGTCGCGGACGTGCTGCGGTTCATCGGGGGCAACGACCACTTCTTCCTCAACCTCTCGATGCCGGCCTGCAAGCTCGCGCTCGACGCGGCCCGCGACATCGACGGGTCGACGATGGTCGTCGCGATGGCCCGCAACGGCACCGAGTTCGGCATCCAGGTGTCGGGGACCGGCGACCAGTGGTTCACCGGTCCGGCGCAGTACATCGACGGGCTCTACCTCGGGGGCTTCGGCCCCGAGGACGCCAACCCCGACATCGGCGACTCGGCGATCACCGAGACCGCCGGCATCGGCGGGTTCTCGATGGCGACCGCCCCGGCGATCGTGCGCTTCGTCGGCGGGACGGTCCCCGACGCGCTCGCGACCACCCGGCGGATGCACGAGATCACCCTCGCGAAGAACCCCCGCTGGACGATCCCGGTGCTCGAGTTCGACGGGGCACCGACCGGCATCGACGTCGCCGCGGTCTGCCGCACCGGCATCCTGCCGCAGATCAACACCGGGATGGCCGGCAACCGTCCCGGCATCGGTCAGGTCGGAGCCGGGCTGGTCAACCCGCCGGCCGAGATCTTCCCCGCTGCGCTGGCCGCCCTCGCCGACCGGGCCCGCTCCCGAGCGGCCTGATCCCACCGAGGGGGCGGGTGCGCCCGCCGCCCTGACCCGACCCGCCCTCTCGCCGAAGGCCCGGCCCTCCGGCGGGGCGGCGCCTTCCCCTCGAGCCCCTTGAGCAGGCAGGATCGAGCAGGTGAAACCCGGACCCTTCGTGCACCACGCCCCGCGCACCGTCGAGGAGGCCGTCGCCGTGCTCGCCGAGGTCGGCCACGACGGCAAGGTGCTCGCCGGCGGGCAGAGCCTCATCCCCGTGCTCAACATGCGGCTGGCCAGCCCGGGGCACCTCGTCGACATCAACGGCGTGGACGGGCTGAATGCCGTGGACGTCACCGATGCGTGGGTGCGCGTCGGGGCCCTCGTGCGGCACGCCGCCCTCGAGCGGCACGGCGGGGCGGGTGCCGCCCTCCCGCTCATCCGCCAGGGCCTGCGCAACGTCGCCCACCCCGCGATCCGCAACCGCGGCACGACCGTCGGCTCGATCGCGCACGCCGACCCGGCGGGTGAGATGCCCTCGGTCGCCGTGCTCACCGGCGGGGTCGTCGAGGCGGTCGGCCCCGGCGGTCGGCGCGAGATCGCCGCGGCCGACTTCTTCGAGGGCCCGCTGGAGACCACCCTCGCCCACGACGAGCTCGTCGAGGCCGTGCGCTTCGGGCGGTTCGCACCGGGCACGCGCACGGCGTTCCTCGAGTCGGCTCGCCGTCACGGCGACTACGCCCTCGCCGGGGTCGCCGTGGCCGTCGAGGTCACCGACGGGGTCGTCCGCACGGCGCGGGCGTCGTTCGTGTCGGTGACGCCGGTGCCGACCGTGCTCGACCTCACCCCTGCGCTCGGCGGGCGGGAGGCCGACTCCCCCACCGCGCCGGCGGACGCCGAGGCCGTCGTCGAGCTCGTGCGTGCGCACGTCGACCCCGAGGGAGACATCCACGCGAGCGCCGACTACCGACGGATGCTCGCCGCCGAGCTGACCCGGCGGGCGCTCGCCGCCACGACCACCGAGGCGCAGGAGGGGGCGGCGTGAGCGGCCCGACGAGCCAGAGCAGCACGGCCGACCCGTCCCGCCCGGCCGCCGAGCAGCTGCTCGACATCACGGTGCGCGTCAACGGGGTCCCGCACTCGGCCACCGCCCCCGCCCGGCGCCTGCTGTCCGACTTCCTGCGCCACGACCTCGGGCTCACCGGCACCCACGTCGGGTGCGAGCACGGCGTCTGCGGCGCGTGCACGGTGCTCGTCGACGGCCGGCCGATGCGCTCCTGCCTCATGTTCGCGGTGAGCGCCCAGCGCCACGAGGTGACGACCGTCGAGGGGATCGGCGACGACCCCGCGGCGATGAGCCCCGTCCAGCAGGCCTTCGCCGAGTGCCACGGGCTGCAGTGCGGCTTCTGCACCCCGGGGTTCGTCACGACGATCACCGCCTTCCTCGAGGAGAACCCCGACCCGACGCCGGAGGAGGCGCGCGAGGCGATCTCGGGCAACCTGTGCCGCTGCACCGGATACCAGAACATCGTCGCGGCGGTCGGTCGCGCGGCCGAGATCCGCCGCACCGGGAGCGACCCGTCGGCCGGCGGTCGACCGGGCGACGGGGCGGACGAGGTGGCCCGATGAGCACCCGCCAGTTCGGCGAGAAGGTCCAGCGCTGCGAGGACCCCCGCCTGCTCACCGGCAACGGCCGCTACCTCGACGACCTCGGCCGGCACGCCCTCGCGGCGGCCTTCGTCCGCAGCCCGCACGCCCACGCCCGCATCGTCGACATCGACATCCACGACGCCTGGGAGGTCGAGGGGGTCGAGGCGATCTACACGTGGGAGGACCTCACCGGCCGGGTCGCAGAGCCGCTGCCCGTGCTCATCCCCCACCCGGCCCTCACCCACCCGCGTACCGGCCACTGCCTGGCCCGGGAGGAGGTCAACCACGTCGGGGAGGCCGTCGTCATGGTCGTCGCGCGCGACCGCTACGTCGCCGAGGACGCCGCCCAGCGGATCCGGGTCTCGTACGAGGGCCTTCCGGTCGTCGTGGGCATCGAGAAGGCGCGCGACGGCGAGGCGCTCGTCCACCCGGACGCGCCCGGGAACGTCGCCGCCCACCTCGTCCAGGAGGTCGGTGACCTCGAGGCCGCGATGACGGCCGCCCCCCACACGCTCACCCTCGACCTCGCGATCGAGCGCAGCGCGTCCATGCCGATGGAGGGCAAGGGCGTGCTCGCCCGCTGGGACGTCGACGACCAGTCGCTGCGCCTGTACTCCTCGACCCAGACGAGCACGGGGGTGCGCGCGGCCGTCGCGGCCAAGCTCGGGATGCCGCTCGCCAAGGTCGAGTGCACCGCGCCCGACGTGGGCGGCGGCTTCGGCGTCAAGATCATGCACCCGTGGCCCGAGGAGGTCCTCGTGCCGTGGGCGGCCCGGCTGCTCGGCCGCGACGTCAAGTGGACCGAGGACCGCCGGGAGCACTTCGTGTCGAGCTCGCACGAGCGCGGCCAGCTCCAGGAGGTCACGGTCGGGTTCGACGACGAGGGGCGCCTCCTCGCCCTCGACGTGCGCTTCTGGCACGACAACGGCGCGTACACGCCCTACGGCATCATCGTCCCGATCATCACCGCCACCCAGCTGCTCGGGCCCTACAAGCCCGGGGCCTACCGCGTCGAGTTCTGGTCCCTGTACACGAACACCGTGCTCGTGACCCCCTACCGCGGAGCCGGGCGCCCCCAGGGGTGCTTCGCGATGGAACGCGCGATGGATGCCGTCGCGGCCCACCTCGGTCTCGACCGGGCGGAGGTGCGAGCGCGCAACTTCATCCAGCCCGACGAGATGCCCTACGACCACGGATTGATGTTCCAGGACGGGCGACCCCTGAAGTACGACTCCGGTGACTTCCCGGCATCCCTCGCGAAGCTCAAGGCCCTCGTCGGCTGGGACGACTTCGCGGACCACCGCCGGGAGGCCGAGGCGCAGGGCCGCCGGGTCGGCCTCGGCATCGGCTGCTACGTCGAGGGCACCGGGGTCGGCCCCTACGAGGGCGGGCACGTGCACGTCGAGACGAGCGGCCGGGTCAACGTCGCCACGGGGCTGACGACCCAGGGCCAGGGGCACCAGACCATCCTCGCCCAGATCGTCGCCGACGAGCTCGGCGTGCGGATCGAGGACGTCCACGTCACCACCGGGGACACGCGCCGGATGGCGTACGCCGTGGGCACCTTCGCCTCCCGCGGGGCGGTCATGTCCGGCAACGCCGTCGCGCTCGCGGCGAGGGTCGTGCGCGAGAAGGCCCTCCGGATCGCGGCCGACGCCCTCGAGGTCGCAGCCGACGACCTGCAGATCGAGGACGGCGTCATCTCGGTCAGGGGGGCGCCGGGCACCTCGATCGCCCTGTCGACGGTGGCGGTGCTGTCGAACCCGCTGCGGTACGCGTTCGACGAGTCGTCGCAGGCGGCGACCCAGTTCGCCGGCACCTTCGACCCGGACAGGCCGCCGGTCGCCGACGACGAGGAGCCCGGGCTCGAGGCGCAGGACTTCTACTCCCCCACCCAGGCGACCTTCGCCAACGGCATGCACGCGGCGATCGTCGAGACCGACCCGGTCACGGCGGAGATCCGCATCCTGCGCTACTGCGTCGTCCACGACTGCGGGGTCATGGTCAACCCGATGATCGTCGAGGGCCAGGTGCACGGCGGCGTGGCGCAGGGGGTCGGTGGGGCGCTCTACGAGCGGATGGCCTACGACGAGTCGGGGCAGTTGCTCAACGCCTCGTTCATGGACTTCCTCATCCCCTACGCCTCCGAGGTCCCGCACATCGAGACCGACCACCTCGAGACCCCCAGCCCGCTCAACCCGCTCGGCCTCAAGGGCGCCGGCGAGGCGGGCACGATCCCGGTCACCGCCGTCATCGCCTCGGCCATCGAGGACGCCGAGGGGTTCCCCATCCGCTCGATGCCGATCAGCCCGTCGGAGCTGTGGCACCTGCGCCAGCAGCACGCCCGCGACCCCGACACCGTTCCCGCGCAGGAAGGCTCGCCATGAAGATCTCCGGCACGTCCACGCTCGAGGCGCCCGTCGACAAGGTCTGGGAGGCGATCCTCGACCCCGCCGTGCTCGCCCGGTGCATCCCGGGCTGCGAGGCCCTGAGCACCGTCGGCGAGGACCGCTACGCCATGTCGGTCACCGCGGGCGTCGCGGCGATCAAGGGGACGTACGCCGGTGAGGTCTCGCTCGCCGACAAGGTCGCCCCCCACTCGCTGACGATGAAGGCCTCCGGCGCGGGCGCCCCAGGCACGATCGACGCCGACGTCAGGGTGCGGCTCGTGCCCTCCCCCGACGGCGGCACCGAGCTGAGCTACGACGCCGACGCGTCGGTCGGGGGGGCCATCGGGGGTGTCGGCCAGCGGATGCTCGTCGGCGTGACGAAGAAGATGGCCGGCCAGTTCTTCCTCTCGCTCGACCAGGACATCGCCGGGGTCCTCGTCCCTGCCGGGGCGACGACCGCGGTCGGCGCGCCGCTCGCGGGGGGCGAGGGCGCGGCATCCGCACCCGGGGTGTACGTCGGTCGTGGCGCGGCGCCGAGCCGGGGCGCGCTCGACCTCGGCTCGCGCGGAGGGTTCGCGCTCGGCACCCTCGTCGGCGGCCTGCTGGCGCTGGCCGGGGTCGCGCTCGGGGCACGGATCGGGCGGCGGTCCTGATGCGCGCCTTCACGGCGGCCGCGGTCCAGATCGCGCCGGTGCCGGGGCCGCTCACCGCGGCGTCGGTGGCGGCGAACCTCGACCGGATGGTCGACGTCACGCGCCGGTGCGTCGCGGCGACCGGTGCCGAGCTCGTCGTCCTGCCGGAGTCGGCGACGACCGGCTTCACCCCCGGCTGCCCGACCGAGGAGCTGTGGGAGCTCGTCTCCGAGCTGCCCGGCGCGGTCGCCGAGCCGCTGCGCGACGTCGCCGCCGAGCTCGGCATCCACCTCGTCGCCGGCACGTACGAGCGCGGGCCGACCCCCACCGTCGTCCACAACTCGTCGGTGCTCATCGATCCTGCGGGCACACTGCTCGGGGTCTACCGCAAGACCCACCCGTTCTGCTCCGAGGCGGTCTCGGGCGGCGGGTGGGTGACGCCGGGCGACACGGTCACGGTGTGCGACACCGAGCTCGGCCGGATCGGGATGATCATCTGCTTCGACGGCGACTACCCCGAGCTGTCGCGCATCCAGGCGGTGCAGGGCGCCGAGGTGATCTGCCGCCCGTCGGCGCTGCTGCGCTCGGCGGACATCTGGGAGCTCACCTCACGGGCGCGCGCCTACGACAACCACGTCTACGTCATCGGGGCGAACGCCGTCGGCGCCGACCCCGCGGGGGTGCTCTACTTCGGCAACTCGCACATCGTGACCCCCATCGGGCACATCGTCGCGAAGGCCGCGACGCACGAGGGCTGGGTCTCGGCCCGGCTCGACCCCGCCGACGCGCTGTCGTCGCTCACGCCCGGGTCGAACATCGGGCAGGGCTTCGACCACCTGCGCGACCGCAACCTCGACCTCATCCGCAACCACCGAGCGGACCTCGAGGCCCCGGCGAAGACGTCCTTCCCCCACGCCTGACCCACCCCCCTCCCCCGCGCCTGACCCACCCCGCGGACTCAGGTGCAGTACGTCTGCTCAGGGCCGTACTGCGACCTGAGCCGGCGAAGTGCTCCTGACTTCGAGAGGAAGGGGCGTGTATGCCGGTCAGCCCGCCGCGGTGCCGCGCACCCACCACGCCCGCGAGGTCAGCTCGAACGGGCCGGGCCCGAGGGTGGCGAGGAGCTCGGCGCGCAGGGCGGCGCGACCGGCATCGGTGAGCCCGGCGACGTACACGCCGGCCGGGCCGGTGCCGTGGAGGAACGGGGCCCAGTAGTCCTCGAACGTCCCGTACCGCCGGCGCACCTCGACCGCGCCGTCGTCGACCCCGGTGAGGCCGGAGCCGCGCCACAGGCCGGCGAGTCCGCCGGGGCGACCGAGCGGCATCGTCGCCTCGTCCTGCCCGACGACCGACGGGTCGAGGCGGGCCGCGGCATCCCAGAGCGCGCGCAGCATCCCCATGCCACCGCCGTAGTCCCAGACCGCGGCGGCGACGACCCCGCCGGCCCGGGTGACCCGGAGCATCTCGGCCATCGCCCGGACCGGGTCGGACAGGAAGGTCATGACGAGGAGCGAGACCGTGGCATCGACGGAGCCGTCCTCGAGGGGGAGGTGCTCGGCCTCACCGACCTCGAACCGGACACGGGGGGCGTCACCCGTGGCCCGCACGCGTTGACGCGCGGCCTCGACGAACCCCGGTGCCGGGTCGACGCCGACGACCTCGCAGCGCGGCCAGCGGCCGGCCACCTCCAGCGCGAGGTGGCCGGTGCCCGAGCCGACGTCGAGCACCCGGACCGGCGGCGTCGCCACGTCGAGGCCGACGACGTCGAGGAAGGCCGGGGCGAGCAGCACGCTCCAGCGCCCCATGAAGCGCTCGTAGGCCGACGCGTCGCCGAACACCCGTCCACCGTGGCACGGCGGCCGGCGGCCGACCAGCCCGGTGCCGGTGGCGGACGAGCGGCGAGCCCGATGTGGTGGCGAGATGTGGCCCGGAACCGGCGCTTCGTCGGCAGCAACTGCCAACGAAAGCAGCCCTGTGGCGGAGTTGGATCGTGCCCATGGCCGAGCAGACGCAGCGACGGATCCGGGTGGGCATCGACACCGGAGGGACGTTCACCGACGTCGTGGCCCTCGACGAGGAGACCGGTGAGCTCGTCACGACGAAGACCCCGAGCACCCCGGGGAACCCCGCCGACGGCTTCATCGCGGGCATCGAGAAGATCCTCGGCGTCATGGGCGCCGCCGGCGACGACGTCACAGCGGTGTGCCACGGCACGACCGTCGCGACGAACAAGCTGCTCGAGGGCAAGGTCGGGCGGCTCGGCTTCATCACGACCGAGGGCTACGAGTTCATGCTCGAGATCGCCCGCCAGGCCGTTCCCGACGGCTACGGGAACTCCTACTTCTGGGTCAAGCCCCCCCGGATCGTCCCCGCCGACCACGTGCGCACCGTGGGGGGCCGGATGGACTTCGAGGGCAACGTCATCCGGCCTTTCGACGAGTCGGGTGCCGTGGCCGCCGCGCGCTGGCTGCGCGAGCGGGGGATCACGACGATCGGCGTGTGCTTCCTGCACTCCTACGCCAACGACGAGCACGAGCTGGCGATGCGCGAGGTGCTGACCCGCGAGCACCCCGAGGCCGTCGTCTCGATCAGCTCGGAGGTGCTGCGCGAGTACCGCGAGTACGAGCGGTCGATGACCACCCTCGTCGACGCCGCGGTCAAGCCCGACGTCAGTCGGTACGTGTCCAGCATCAGCTCGCGCCTGCGCGCGATGTGGCAACCGGAGCGCAGCGAGATCCGTGCGGTCGGGGGGGTGCACGGGGGGGCGCGGGTCCCACGCTCTGCGTGGGCGCCCTCCCGTGGGGCAGGTTCCGGGGGGCTGCACGGGGGGGCGAAGCCCTCCCGTGGGTTCTACGTCATGAAGAGCAACGGCGGGGTGCTCTCGGCCGACGAGGTCGTCCACCAGCCGATCACGACCGTGCTGTCCGGGCCCGCAGCCGGCGCGCTCGGCGCCGCGCTCATCGCCCGCAGGGCCGGCTTCGACAAGGTGCTGACCTGTGACGGCGGTGGCACGTCGACCGACGTCTCCGTCGTCCTCGACGGCGAGCCGACCCTGACGACCGAGGGCAGCGTCGGCGCCTACCCGAGCAAGATCCCGATGATCGACGTCGTCACCGTCGGTGCCGGCGGCGGTTCGATCGCGCGGGTCTCCCCGGAGGGTTCCCTCAAGGTGGGCCCCCAGTCCGCGGGTGTGGACCCCGGCCCGCTGTGCTACGCCCAGGGCGGCACCGAGCCGACGATCACCGACGCGCACCTCGTCCTGGGCCGCATCCCCCCGCACCTGCTCGGGGGGGAGATCCCCCTCGACGTCGAGGCGGCCCGGCGCGGCATCCGCGAGCTCGCCGAACGACTCGGCCTCGACGAGCAGCGGTGCGCCACCGGCATCCTCGAGATCTCCGCCTGGAACCAGGCCAACGCGCTGCGCCAGGTCAGCGTCAAGCGAGGGCTCGACGTCCGGGACTTCGTGCTCACGACCTTCGGCGGCTCGGGCTCGCTGCTCGCCTGCCGGCTCGTCGACGTCCTCGACCTCGCCGGCGTCGTCGTGCCGCAGAACCCCGGAAACGTCAGCGCCTTCGGCCTGCTCACTGTCGACGTCAGGAACGACTACGTGCAGACCCACGTCGCCCGGCACGCGGGCCTGGACCACGGTGGCGTCGAGAGGGTCTTCGACGAGCTCACCGCCAAGGCCGCCGCCGCGCTCGACACCGAGGGCTTCCCGCGCGAGCAGCACGAGTACGCCCGCACCGTCGACCTGCGCTATGTCGGGCAGGCCTACGAGGTGCGGGTGCCCGCGAGGCCGGGCCGGGTCGACGAGGCGTACGCCACCGCGGTCGCCGACCGGTTCCACGAGGCGCACCGCCAGCTCTACGGCTACGACTTCCGGGGGGACCCCCGCCAGCAGGTCGAGTGGGTCAACCTGCGCGTCACCGGGGTCGGGCCGATCACCCGCCCCGAGCTGCGCGAGGTGCCGACTCGCGACGGGACGGCGCTCGCCCCGCGCTCGACCCGTGGGGTCTGCTTCGACGCGGATGCCGGGTCCGTCACCACCGACGTCTACTGGCGCCCCGACCTGCGGGCCGGTGACACCTTGTCCGGCCCGGCGATCGTCGAGGAGTTCGGCTCGACCGTCCCCGTCCACCCCGGCTTCACCGTGCGCGTCGACGCGTTCGGCAACCTCGTCGTCACGAAGGAGGCCTGAGATGTGCGGCCCCATGGTCCGTCACGCCGTCGCCCCGCCGGCCACGTCCGGCAGCGCGCCCGCCACCACCGCCGGGGCGCCGCTCAACCCCGCTGGCTTGCCCACGGCATACGAGCACGGCAACCGGCTGACCGCGGAGGGCAGCACCGTCGACCCGATCCTCGTCGAGATCGTCCAGGGCACCCTGGCGAGCGTCGAGATGGAGGTCGAGACCGCGATCGCCCGCACCTCGCGCAGCCCGATGATCCGCGACGCACACGACTTCCGCGCCGGCATCCACGACCGCCAGCTACGAAAGCTGACCGGGCGCTCGTACTCCGCCCTCGTCCACCCGATCGTGCGCGACTTCCCGCTCGCGGACATGCGCGAGGGCGACGTGTTCTTCCACAACGACGTCTACGAGTCCGAGGGGGGCATCGGTCACCTGCCCGACCTGTGCGTCACCGTGCCGGTCTTCCACGAGGGGGAGGTCGTCGCGTTCGTGCAGGCCTTCGGGCACCACGACGACATCGGCGGGGCCGTGCCCGGCTCGATGCCGAGCAAGGCGACGAGCGTGTTCGAGGAGGGCCTGTCGGTGCCGCCGATCCGGCTGTGGGACGCCGGTGTCCCCAACGAGGCGGCCTTGCGCATCATGACCCGGAACAGCCGGATGCCGGACAGCCTCGCCGCCGACCTCGACGCCGAGTGCTCCGCCTGCCTCATGGGCGCGCGCCGCCTGTCCGAACTGTTCGCGCGCTACGGGCGGGACTCGATCGAGGCGGCCTTCGACGCCATCCTCGACGCGACGACGGAGACGTACCGCCGCGAGATCCTCGGCAGGATCCCCGACGGCACCTACGTCTGGGAGGACTACGCCGAGCACGACGGCGTCGACGAGCCGCGGCTGCACACCCAACGGATCACCCTGACGAAGCACTCGACCGGCGGCCCCGGCCCGGGCGACGGCGGCCCGAGGCTGGTCATCGACTTCACCGGCACCGGCCCTCAGGCCAAGGGGCCGATCAACCACTGCGGGGACTACGTCGGCGGCAACTTCCTCAAGAAGTGGCTGGCCCCGATCCTGCGCAACCTCGCCGACACCCCCGAGCGGATGGCCGAGCTCGACGTCAACGAGGGCGTCGTGCCGCTCATCGAGATGCGCTTCCCCGAGAAGGGGACGCTCCTCACGCCGATCTACCCCGCCCCGACCAACGCCCGCACCTTCGTCATCCTGCGCCTGCTCGGCGTGCTCGCGGGCGTCGTGGCCAAGGCCGTCGACGGTCGGATGCCGGCCGACCAGGAGACGATCCGCTACACGGGGGTCTACGGCAAGGACCGCGACGGCAACGACTACCTCATGCGCGAGGTGCTCGGCGGCGGCTCCGGCGGGCGCTACTACGCCGACGGCGAGGACACCATCCACGTCGTGCCCGACTCACGCAACCTGCCGACCGAGTTCACCGAGTCCCGCTTCCCGTTCGTCGTCGAGCGCCTCGGCCTCGCCGTCGACTCCGGGGGCGCCGGACGGCACCGCGGCGGTCTCGGGTACGAGAAGCACATCCGGATGCTCGAGGACGCGAACTTCATGTCCATCGCCGACCGCTCGATCCTCGCGTGTTGGGGCGTCAAGGGCGGGAAGGCCGGCAGGCCGTTCCAGGTCACCATCGACGTCGGTGGGCCGCACGAGCGCCTCGTCCACGCCCTCGCCGACGCCGAGCCGGTCACCGCGGGTCAGGTCATCCGCATCCGGACGACGGGCGGCGGGGGCTGGGGCGACCCGCTCGAGCGGCCCTACGACGAGGTCGAGCGCGACCTGCGCTGGGGCAAGGTCTCCTTCGCGGGCGCGCGCGCCGACTACGGCGTCGTCGCGACCGGCACCCAGGACGAACCGGTCGTCGACGTCGCGGCGTCCGACGCGCTGCGTGCCGAGCGGCGGGCGGGGCGGGGCGAGTCGCCCTTCTTCGACCGGGGGCCCGGCTACGCCGCCCTGTCCGGTGGCGCCACCGCCGCTGCGGTCGACTGGGTGTGAGGGGCGGTCCGCCGGCGGGCAGGGTCCTCGGAGCCACGGGGTGGCAGGACCCTCCGAGCCACGGGGTGGCAGGATCCTCCGAGCCACGGGGTGGCAGGATCCCGGCATGAGCGACGAGCTGGCCTGGCTGGACCGAGCAGTGGACCTCGCCGTCGACAACGTGCGCCGCTCGGGCGGACCCTTCGGCGCGGTCGTCGTGCGTGACGGCGTCGTCCTCGGCGAGGGGACGAACCGGGTGACCGCCGACCTCGACCCGACCGCCCACGCGGAGGTCGTCGCGATCCGAGCCGCGTGCCGGGATGCCGGCGAGTTCGCCCTGCCGGGCGCCACCGTCTACGCGTCGTGCGAGCCGTGTCCGCTGTGCCTGTCCGCGCTGCTGTGGGCCCGGCTCGACGCGGTCGTGTTCGCTGCCGACCGGCACGCGGCGGCCGCGGCCGGGTTCGACGACGCCGCCTTCCACCGGCTGTTCGACGCCTCCCCCGGCGCGCCGTGGCCGCTGCGTCGGGAACACCACCCCACGGCTCGCGCCGACGAGCCGTTCGACGCCTGGCGGGCCACCGCCTCGCGCGTTCCCTACTGACCGACCCTCCCGGCCGAGTCGAGGCGCTTCTCGCCCTTCGTGCCCTCGTCGCGCTCTCGTGCCCTCGTCGCGCCGAGCGTGACCGCTCCCGTTTCCGCGTTCACGGTCGGGTCGTTCAGGCGGCGGTGTCGTGGAGGGTGGGTGGGGTGGTCGTGTGGGTGCGTCCGGTGGGGGTGGTCCACGTGCAGGTGCCGTCGGGGGTCATCGTCACGGTCCAGCCGGCGTGGTGCTTGAAGCCGTGGTGGGCCGGGCACAGCGCCTGGAGGTTCTCCTCGACGGTCTGCCCGGCCGGGTGGGGGGTGACGTGGTCGAGGTGGCAGCGGTGGGCCGGGACGCTGCACCCGGGGAAGCGGCAGTGCCGGTCGCGGGTCCGGACCCGGGCGGCCAGGGCCTTGCCGGGGCGATAGGTGCGTCGGCGGGCGGGGGGCCCGTCAGCCGCGCCCGGGGGTCCGTCGTGGATGCGGATCCGGGTGTCGGGGTCGCTGAGCAGGGCGACGACCTCTTCGGGAAGCAGCGCGCACGCGCCCGGTGCCTCGAGCAGCCCCTCGACGAACCAGACCGGCCGCGACTCCGAATCCGGAACCGGGAGCGGCACCGGCGGCGGGTGCCCCACGGGCGGCGGCACCGACAGCGGCACCGACGGCGGGTGCGGCACCGACGGCGGGTGCGGCACCGACGGCGGGTGCGGTGCGCGAGGTGGGGGGTGGCCGGTCAGGAACGGGTTGGTCTGGGTCTCCAGCCACTGACCCAGGACCATCCCGAGGGTGCGTTCGAGGCTCCCCGAAGCCAGGGTGTCTCCGGTGACCTGCCCCAGGAGGAGGTCGAGCAGGACCTCGTCGACGCGCACGCCACCCGCCGGGGTGGGGTCGTGCCCCTGTCGGTCGTTGCCCTCGGCCGCGGCCCTGCCCGGCGCGGCAGCGCCCTGCGGGCGGGGGCGGGTGCACGCGGCGGCGGCGGTGCGCGGGTCGGGGCGGGTGACGAAGGTGTCGCCGGTGCCCGCCCGGACGGGCACGACGAGCTCGACGAGGGTCTCCACGTGCGCGTTGGCCAACACCAGGTCGGCCAGCGCGTCGAGGCGGGCCGCCTCCACGGTGCGCCGCCCCCCACCCGGTCCGCCGCCGGCGGTGGTGGTGGTCCGGGCGCGGTCGGCGGCCAGGTACTCCTGGGCCAGGGCGTCCACCGCTGCGAACACGCGCCGGGACAGCTCGTCGGGCACCTCGAGGGTCCAGCGCATCAGCCCGGTCGTGGCGGACGGGCCGACCCTCAGGCCCCGGCGGGACCGGGCGCGAGCCACCCCCCGGGTCACGCTCTGCGGGTCGGACCTGACCGCCGCCTTGCGGGCCCGCTCCACCAGCCGCGGCCGGGGCAGGGCCGAGACGTCCGCGCAGTACAGGCGCGCCTCGAACTCCACGAGACGCTCGACGGCCACGTCGGCCGAGGCCGACACCACCGCGTCGACCCGCCACGGCTCGAG